>CAYZNA010000059.1:0-14077 GCA_964478665.1 uncultured Anaerolineales bacterium | reverse complement strand
CCGATTGTACAGCGATCTGGGCGGAGGGCCGCTATGTCCGTCTACCCCGTCCGGCCCGGTCAGCCACAATTCCGCAATGGCGTCTGTGTACTTTCCGTCCGCAGCGCAGGCGTCGGCGCCCTGGCCGAAGTAGTTGAAGACCAGCACCACCAGGCAGTTCTTTGCCGGGTTCTGGGCCATGTCCTCCACGTTCACGTAGCTCTGCCCGAAGCCGTGGGTCATCATCACTCCCGGCAGGGTCCCCTCGTCAAAGTTCACCGGACCGGCAGGGGTGGTAATGACGGGGTAGAAGAACTTGCCGACAAGGTGCTTGTTTGTGCCAACTGTGATGCTGACCGGGCCATAGGTACTGACGTTGGGCACGCCCGGCACACAGATGCGCGAGACCGCCAGTGGCCCGGCTGCGGGCCGGGGCGGCGCGGGGCAGCCACCCTCAGCGCTGCTCCAACCGCCGGTACACCGCCAGCAGTTGCCGGGCGGCGTTCCCCCACGTGAACTGCGCGGCGCGGGCCGGCCCGGCGGCGGCCAGCCGGGCGCGCAGCCCGGCGTCGCCGAGCAGGCGCTCCAGCGCGGCCGCCAGCGCCTCCACCTCCAGCGGGTCGGCCAGCAGCGCGGCTTCCCCGGCCACCTCCGGCAGGCAACTGGCGGTGGAGGTGAGGGCGGGCGTGCCGCAGGCCATGGCCTCCAGCAGCGGCAGGCCAAAGCCTTCGTACAGCGAGGGGTAGGCAAAGGCTGCGGCGGCGGAATACAGCGCCGGCAGGTCGGCGTCGGCCACAAAGCCGGGGAACAGCACCCGGCCCTCCAGTTTCAGCCGCTGCACCCCGGCAAAGATCTCGTCGTACAGCCAGCCCCGGCCCCCGGCGATCACCAGCCGCAGGTCGGGGTGAGGCAGGCGGGCAAAGGCTTCGATCAGCCGGGCGTGGTTTTTGCGCGGCTGGAGGGTGCTCACGGTCAGCACAAACGGGGCTTCCCCCAGATGATAGCGGGCGCGCACGCGCGCTTGCTCCTCCGCCGGGGCGGGCCGGAAGATGGGGTCCACGCCGGGGTAGAGCACCTCCACCTTTTCCGGCGGCGTGCCGTACAGCGCCATCAGGTCGGCGCGGGTGGCCTGCGAATCGGCCAGCACGCGGCTGGCGCGGCGCACCGAGCGCGGCACCACGCGCCGCAGGTAGCCCGGCAGGCCGGGCGCAGCCGAGCCGGGTTCGCGCTCAAAGGACAGGTCGTGCACGGTCAGCAGGGTGGGGACGCCGGGCAGGGTGGGGGGCAGGGTGAAGTCCGGGGAGTGGAACAGGTCCACCCGGCCCAGGATCAGCTCCACCGGCAGGGGCAGGTCCAGCCGGCCCCACGCCCGGGCCAGCCAGATGTCGTGAAAGGGCAGCAGGCGGAAGGAAAAGTTGCCCGGCAGGGGCGGCAGTGGGTGGGGAAACGGTCGAGTGGAGGCGGCAAACAGCCGGTAGCGGCGCTCGCCATCCAGCCGGGCCAGCGCCCGCAGCAGTTCGCGGGTGTAGCGACCAATGCCGGCCCCCTGCCGCACCGCGGCGGTTACGTCCAGCCCGACGCGCATGAGGGGCGCCTCTATTCCGGGGGGTGCAGCAGGCGGTGGATGTGGTCCAGCAGTTCGCGGGGCCGGAGCGGCTTGCGCAGCAGCGATTGGGCGCCGGCCTCGCTGCTGCTGGCTTCGGCCGCGGCGTCGCCAAAGGCGGTGATCATCACCACCGGCATCTGGCCGCCGGTCTCGCGCAATTCGCGCAGCACGGCAAAGCCGCTTATGTCTGGCATCATGATGTCCAGCAGCACCAGCTCCGGCTGGTGGTCCGCCAGCCAGTCCAGGGCCTGCCTGCCATTGTGAGTCACATGGATCTCGTAGCCGCCGTTGCCCAGAATCAGGCTGAGCATCTTGCCCAGGTCGGCGTCGTCGTCCACCACCAGAATCAGTGGGGGGCGACCAGGCGTGTCGCCCCTACTCGACATCGTTGTAGGTCCAGAAGCGGTTGATGAAGAAGTTCCAGAACATCACCACAACGACCGCAGTGGCCAGGGCCAGATAGCTGCCAATTTCTTCAGGGGTAAGCGGCAGATCAGTCAGCCCCAGCGCGACGGCCAGGCGGCCGAACGGGGCGTTCAACAGGCCAATGATGGGCGTGCGGATGGCGAGGCTGATCACGCTGACGATCACGAACTGCCCCAGTTGTTGCGCCAGCGGCTTGCTGCGCGAATCGGGGTAGGTCCAATAACGGTTCCACAGGAAGTTGCTGATCACCGCCGCGCTGAACGACAGCGCCTGGGCGACAAGCACGGGCAGCCCCAGCACTACGTGCCACAGTCCAAAGGTACCAAAATCCACCACGGCGCCGATCACGCCGACCACCGAGAACCTGGCAAAGCGAACAAACTCCCGCCGGTTGTCGCGGGCGAGGGTCAATAGTTGAGCCACAGTCTCTTCCCAAACTTCAAACTTCAAAATCCAAACTTCAAACTTCAGAGTCCTGATTTCAGACTACCCCAGGCGCGCAGAAATCCGTCGTGGATTTCTTACCGCAGAGAACCGCGGAGAATAGGCGATGGCAGTGCCATCGCCTACCCTCATCCGGGCGGAGGAACCTCCATAACAGGCGCGGGCGGGTCTGTCGCTGCGAGCCAGAGCGACAAACCAAGCAAGACGCCCACCAGCAAATGGGTGTTGTTGACGTACAGGTTGTCCACCAGGTTGTGCACGCTGAGATGCGTGAACGCCCCCAACAGCCAGAGCGCCAGGCCTCGCCGCCAGCCCCTCGCCCTCAGGCCGCGTATTGTAAAGGCAAAAACAGTTCCCCACAAGGTCAGGTAAGCCGCCAACCCCAGCGCGCCGGTCTCTGCCAGCGCGTTGAGGTAAATGTTGTGGGCGTGCCCCAACGGGTAGACCCAGTTGAGCAGCCGCACCCCCGGATAGGCGGCCTCGTAATTATCCAACCCCACGCCCAGCCACGGATGCTGGCGGGCCATCTCCAGCGCCGCCTGCCAGTGGGCAACCCGCTCCACCAGCGCAAAGTTCTCGTCGGTGATGTTGGCCCCGCGCACGTCGTACACCTGCACAAACGTGCCCACGTCGCGCAGGCGATCTGCGATCACCCCGGGCAGCAGCCCGCTCCCGGACAGGAACCCGATCCCGGCCAACCCCCCGGCCACCAGCAGCCCTCCAGCCCACCATTTCCTGGTCCCGAACAGAATCATCGCCCCGACCGCGGCCCCCGCGCCCAGCCACGCCCCGCGCGAAAACGACACCCCCAGCCCGGCGAGGGCGGCAAGGGCAACCGCGGCCGGCGGGAGTGGGGAGTGGAGAGGGGAGATTAGAGATTGGAGATTGGGGATTAGAGATTGCAATCTCCACTCTCTAATCTCTAATCTCTCGTGGAACCACTCCGCCGCCAGCCCCAGCGCCAACCCGGCCGCCAGCGGCCAGATCAACCCCAGGTAGCCGGCGTAGGGGTTGGGTTGCTCGAAAGTGCCGTACGCCCGGAAGTGACTCCCCAGAATGGCAAAGCCCTGCGGTCCCGCGCCGCGCAGGCCGAACTGCCACAGGCCAATCGCGGCCTGCGCGCTCCCGGCCAACAGCGCGCCGGCCAGAATCCAGCCGGCGTGGCCGGCGCAAGTCTGCTCCACTGCCAGCAGCGCCACCAGCGCCACCTCCAGCCATTTGACCAACTGCCCCAGCTCGGCAGTCAGATCAGCGGCCCGGGTGAGCGAGAGCGCCCCCACAAAGGCATAGCCCAGCAGTGCCAGCAGCGGGGCGGGGAAGCTCAGCCGTAGCTCGCGGCGGTAAGCGGCGCGCACCAGCCATACCGCCAGCGTCAGCGCCAGGGCCGCCTGGCCCCAATCGGCGGGCAGGCCGGGCAGCGCGGCAGCGAGGTAGGCTTTGGTGGGCGCAACCAGCAGGGTGAGCGCCAGCCCGACCAGCGGCTGGCGCAGCGCGGCCAGCAGCAGCCCGGCCCCGAGCAGCAGCGCCGCCCCGTAGCGCAGCGGCAACGCGCCGAGGGCCAGGCCGCCGGCGAGGGCCGCGAGGGCCGGCAAGGGCGATAAGGGCAAGCTCTGGCGCGGCGTCGAGGTCAAACGCTGATGGTAGGTTCTCTCGGGGCGCATGAGAAGAGGACACTGCGCGACAAACAGAGAGTCTCTCGTGGGGGCGAAAAGGGGATCAAACCGAGCGCACCAGATCGCGCAGGCGGTTCCATTCCGGCAGCCACGTCCATGCGTTTTGGAGTGAGTTCTCGATGCCTTTCAGGATGCGTTCACGAAAGTCGCCGGGCGTGGGAAAGCCCATTTGGGCCAGCGTGGCCTCCATGCCGAACAGCAAGTCTTTGCCGGAGAAGTGGGTGAGGTTGTTCTGAAAGCGCACTCCGCCGGGGCGGCAGGTCGGCAGGAAGGTCTCGAACCGGCGCAGCACGCCAGTATCCTGAACGCTCTGCGTGACTTGATGCTGGCTGACGATTTCGCGGATAGCCGCCCTGCACCTGGCTTCATCTCGGTCCAGCGGAAAGGGGTGACGGTCCGGGCCGCGTTCCGGCCCCCATGCGTTGGGAATGGGCGCAAAGCGCGGTCGCGAGCGCGAGAGGGCGAGCCGAGCGGCGGTGTAGTCGGCAATGGATATCGCCGAGGCCTGTAACGCGGCGCGGTAGTCGGCCTCGGGCGGTGCCTGCGGACCGAGAGCGCGGGCTACGACGACCGGGTCAACAAGGTAGTTTTCGATGGCATGGCGCTCCCAGTACCAGCCCAACCAGACCCTTCCGCTCTCCACGCGCCATTCGCGCGGGGCATGGGTGATCTGCTCGTCTTCGTCGTCGAAGTCGCGATCGCGCAGCCCGGCAATTGTGCCGGTTCTGAACTGGCGCGCCAGAAGGATGCGCTGGCCGAGTCCGTATTTGCTGCCCGATGAGTCTACCACGCACGCGCCGGACAGCACTGCCGCCAGGGCGCGTATATCCGGGCTCTTGTCGGCTCCTTCGCAGAGCAACAGGCTTACAGGCATAATGCGCCGCCCGGCAGCCGGAAGGTTTCATCTTCTCCGATGAGCTTGCTCACTGCCTCAGCGTGCGTAGTGAAGATGAACTGGCAGGTGGGGCCAATCTTTGTTAGTTGTGTGACCAGGGTTTGCGCTGCCGGGGGGTGCAAGTTCAGATCAATCTCGTCAATCAGCACCACCGAATACGCGATCTGCTGGCGAACGAATTCGTACAGGATGGGGAAAACGGCCTGTTCGCCGGCCGACATTTCGACGATGTCGTAGGAGCGGTGACCGTCGTTGAGCAGGAAGTAGAAATCCTCCGGCGTCGGGGAATCTACACCGGGCATGGGTTCCACGCCGGCAAATGATCGGCCCTGAAAGACACGCTTAAACAAGTTCTCCAGTTCCATCAGGTAGTTGGTGCGGTAAGGGATGCTGCGTGCTTGTTGGGCCAATGCCCAGCCACTCAGGTAGCGGCGCAGGCGGCCGATGCCTGTTTCGTACGACATACGGCCCCGGTTGGAGACAGCGCCGTCGCCGTTTTCCGGCTGCGGCCCGGTCCCAAGATTGCGGTACTGGTCAAACCAGAACAGACCGGGGAGCCTGTTGAAGTAGTCGCGCGCGGTCGGGTCGGTGCGCAGCAAGGCCATGGCGTTGCTACGACCCTGAAACTGCAAAAACTCCGCCATGCTCCCGGCATAGCAGTTTCCTCCCTCCAGCGTCAGGTGGACGGCTGTGCTGTCGCCGCGCTCGACGTAAGGGTGGGAGGCTTTGAAGTCAGGGCGCTAGCCTCGGTGGAGCCAACGTTGAAGTCAGGCGATTGGGCCTCGTACCAGCGCCGGGCAACTTCGCGCGTGGCCTGGATCTCCTCGTCAGCGAAGGACACAAGGAGTTCGATTCTTGGCTGCCCCCAGCGGGCGTAGCGCCCGGGCACAAACCCGATCCAGTCGAACTCTGCTACCGAGCGAATCTGGTGTGTGGCGATTGCCAGCGGCAGAGCGATTGCCTGCAGAAGCGTGGTTTTGCCTGCGCCGTTGTCTCCCAACACCAGAAAACGGCTGCTGACTTCCTGCAGAGTTTTGTGCTTGAAAGAAACGGTCAGGTCATCGAAGACCTTGAAACCTTGAATGGAGATGGCCTCGACTTTCATGGCGGCTCGCCTTTCTACCCGGTTACTTTCTCGGCACCGGGAGTATAGCATTGGCGCTGGCCGGGGGCAATGTCACCGCCCAACCTTTCCCCGGAAGTACTTGATCGTCCTCTCCAGCCCCTGCTCCAGCGACACCACCGGCTCCCAGCCCAGCGCGCGCTGCGCTTTGCTGATGTCCGGCTGGCGGCGCTGCGGGTCGCCCTCGGTGCGCAGCTCCTTGAAGGCAACCCCGCCGGCGTTGCCGGTGATCTGGTTGATGCGGTGCGCGAAATCCAGAATAGATATCTCCTCCGGGTTGCCCAGGTTGACCGGCTCGTGCTCGTCGGAACCCAGCAGGCGCACGATGCCCTCCACCAGATCGTCCACGTAGCAGAAGCTGCGGGTCTGGCCCCCGTCGCCGTACACCGTCAGCGGCTCGCCGCGCAGCGCCTGGCCCATGAAGTTGGGCACCACGCGGCCATCGTCCAGCGCCATGCGCGGACCGTAGGTGTTGTGCGCAAAAATCCCGGTTCCGGCCACGAAATTCTCGTAATCAGGCACCGAGAAGTCGTAGACATAGCTTGTCGTCTCCACCGGCTCGACGCCTTTCACCAGCGCCCACACCAGATCGCCAAAACGAGTGGCGTTCAGCGTTTGAGCGACGCCCTGATCCCATTTCAAGATGTCGAACTCCGAGACTTCTGGCACAGTGATGCTGTAAAACGGGTAGTGCCGCTCCGGGTCTTTACTGGCGATGCGTGTTTTGTAACAGCCCAGAGATGCCACGATGCCGAAACGCAGCAGGCCGTACACCAGGTCTTGCGCCAGTCCCCTGCTCACGGTGATGAAGTTCAATTCGTTCCCGACTTTCTTGCCGCTGTGCGTGCCATCACCTACACGATACCCTTCCAGAAAGTGCTTGAAGCGGCTGAGCGGCAACTGGAAAACCCACGCCGGGATGCGTTTTTCCGCCGATTTGCCTTTCATCTCGAGCATCTCGCCCATCACACGGCAGAGTTGCCGGGAATGGGCATAGATAGAAGGTGCGCGGTTGAGCGAAGGCGAGACACTGCCGACTTTTACTCCAAAATGCTGAATCAAAACCTCTCTCGCTCGGGCGAGAGCCTCCTGATGAGAAGAAAAGGTCACAAAGTACGTGCCAACTTTCGCGTACTCAGCCAGTGTACCTTCAGCCAGAAACAGCCCGAGCAGCCAGAGCAAGTCATCCGTGACGGGTATTTCATTGGGCAGGGTGTTGTGCCCGCCGCCGCGATACAGTCGAATACGGGCGTCCTTCGGCCATTCCAGCGGGATTCTCTGGCGCAGCCGTGCATAGACGTACAGAGGCAGGGTTTGTTTTTGTAGGTACTTGCGATACGAGCAACCTGCCGTATTCCACCGGTCGCGGCTTCCCGCAAAGCGGTTACTTTCCATCAGGATGTCCATGATGGTTTCCCGATGGAGGGCAATCACCGGGCCTATCTCGGGCGAGATCACCGCCACTTCCCACAAGTCATCAAGCGAACGCGCCGACTGAAGCAGGTGCTCCCCAACATTGATCTGTGTGCGATCCTGTTCTACCACCGGCAGTCGTCCGGCGATAGCGACGTAATCACCCACTTGAAGTTCGCGCACCGGGACGGCCTCTGGCTGCCCCAGCCGGTTGCGGCGGAACACGCTGTGGTCGCCGGTTACACGAATCTCGCGCCCGTAGCGAGTTTTCACCAGATAGGCGTCTTCCCGCACAGGGGAATGCTTGATCAGCGCACTGGCTTCTCGTAAGGTGATCCGCCCGGTAGCCGGATCAAACGCCGGAACCTGAATACGCCGGGGGTGGAGGATGGGATCGTTCTCGATGGTTCTGGCGTACTCTTCGATCGGCGTAATGTGGACCGTGCTGGAATTGAACAGCAGCACGGTCTCATCTGCCAGAATGCTGTTAAAGATGCGCACGATGCGCGTGTCCACCCCGTGATAGCGGTGGTAGGCCATGGTCAGGGCCTCGGCGAAGCGCTTGGCCTCGTCGTACACGGAGCGCGGGCCGATGGGGTCCACGTGGCCCCAGTAGCTCTCGGTCTGGGGGTGTTCCAGCGGGTCGCCGTAGATCTCGGAAGTGGAGGCCAGCAGATATTTTGCGCCGTAATTGAGCGCCACGCCCAGGGCGTTGTGGGTGCCCAGCGCCCCGGCCTTGAGGGTCTGGATGGGCAATTGCAGATAGCTGGTGGGGCTGGTCTGGGAGGGGCTGGCCGGCGAGGCGAAGTGCAGCACCGCATCTACCTTCCCCTCCAGGTAGATGTAGTTGGCGACGTTGTGCTTGACGAACAGAAAGCCCTCTCGCCCGGCCAGGTGGGCGATGTTGTCCACCGAGCCGGTGATCAGGTTGTCCATGGCAATCACTTCGTGGCCCTCGGCCAGGAAGCGGTCGCACAGGTGCGAGCCGATGAATCCGGCGCCGCCGGTGAGTAAGATGCGCAATGTTGTCTCCAGTCGGTCGGATGGTCAGGTTAGTCGCGGAAGGGTCGGTTAGCCGCGCGAAGCGGTCGGGGGGGCGACCGGCCACCCGACCACATTGCCGGCGTACCAACTGCCCACCCTCCCGCAGGTTCTGCAAACCTGCGGGAGGGTGGGCAATTACCGGGCAGACTACTCGGCGTTCTCTGCTACGGTGATAGCCTCCTCCAGGATGTTCAGCCCCTCGTCCAGCAGCTCGGGGGTGATGTTGAGCGGTGGGGCAATGCGCACCACCGAGTCGCCGCAGCCCAGGGTGAGCAGGCCGCGGTGGAAGGCCTCGTGCACCACGCGGTCGCGCAGTCCGCGCGCCGGGGTTTTGAGGGTGCGATCCTTCACGAATTCTACCCCGATCATCAGCCCCTTGCCGCGAAAGTCGCCAATGGAGGGATGGCGCGGCGCGATTTCCTCCAGCGCCTCCATTGCCCGCCGGCCCATCTCGGCCGCGTTCTGCATGTAGCTCTCCTCGATCAGGCGGATGGTTTCCAGCGCGGCGGCGCACGAGAGCGGGTTGCCGCCGTAGGTGTTGCCGTGCGCCCCGGCCGGCCACGACATCACGCTCTTGCGGGCGACCATCGCCCCCAGCGGCATGCCGGAGGCAATGCCCTTGGCCATACAGACCATGTCCGGCTCTACGTCCCAGTGCTGCACGGCGAACCACTTGCCGGTGCGCCCCATGCCCGACTGCACCTCGTCCACGATCAGCAGAATGCCGTATTTGTCGCACAGCTTGCGCAGGGCCGGGAAGAAGCCCGGCGTGGGGACCACGTAGCCGCCCTCGCCCTGAATCGGCTCCACCAGCACGGCGGCGATGTCGTCGGCCGGCACCACCTGCGGGATCAACTCGTGCTCGATGTAATCCACCACCACCTCGCCGTAGTCGCGCCCGCCGTCGGCCAGAATGCGGCGGTAGGGATCGGGGAAAGGCACGTGGGTAACGCCCGGCATCAGCGGGAAGAAGCCGTTGCGCTGCACCGATTTGCTGGCGGTAAAGGCCAGCGCCCCGAGGGTGCGCCCGTGGAAGGCGCCGTGGAAGCCGATGAAGCGCGAGCGGCCGGTGTGGTACTTGGCCAGTTTGATGGCTGCCTCCACCGCCTCGGTGCCGGAGTTGGTCATGAAGCACATGGCGTCTTCTTTGAAGGGCGCGATGGCGTCCAGCTTCTCGCCCAGCGCTACCCAGTTCTCGTGATAGTAGTCCGAAGAGATGTGAATGAACTTCTCGGCCTGTTGCTGCACGGCGCGCACCACGTCCGGGTGCGAGTGGCCGGTGGAGCACACGGCGATGCCGGCGGCGAAGTCCACGAAGCGGTGGCCGTCCACGTCCCACACTTCGGAGCCTTTGCCGTGGTCCATCACAAACTCGTAATCGCGCGGATACGAGGGCGAAATGGTGGCGCGGTCGCGCTCGATGATCTGGCGCGCGCGCGGCCCGGGCAGGTTCATTGGGGTAATCATAGGGGGATGTTGTCTCCAGAAAGGGGCTGTGTGGCCGCCGGGGCTGCCTGGCGCAGCAGCCGCAGGCGCCGCCCGGCGGGGCGTATATCGTGCGGGGCGAGCATGGGCGGAATTATATCATTATGAATCCGGTTACCCGGGCAGCCGGTTTCCAACCGGCTCTCTGTGCCAGCCGGGGAATTTTCGCAGTGGCGCAAAACTCACTTTTCTCGACCGCCGGAGTCAAGGCTTCAGCCGGGGGGGCGCGGCCAATCACCGGCTGAAGCCTCGACTCCCTGCCGACCGAAAGCGACTTTTGCGGTACTGCGAATTTTCATTCCCCGGCGAAGGGCCGGGCAGTTGTCACGCCGGGTACAGATCCGAGTCACCGTGACTTTGCCACAGTCTCAACGTGACTCTGCCACAGACTCAACGTGACTCTGCCACAGACTCAACGTGACTCTGCCGCAGACTGAACGTGACTCTGCCACAGTCTCAACGCGACTCTGGCGCGGAGTCACGTTCGGTTTCTGCCATCCGCACCTCAGCGAAGAGGAATTTGTGGCACGGTGTGACGAGGGCATGTGACGCCTCCTGCGCACTCAAGCATACGGCCCCGCTGTGTCCACACAGCGGGGCCGTCTGATCTCACACGGGTGGCTCGACTTCCGCAGCCTGGCGCAACCGTAGCCGCGCATCCCCATGCGCGGCGGTTCAGCGTTTCAGCCGCAGAGTTCCCGGAATGACGAAGGTGGAGAAGTAGTCGTTGCCGTCGTCCAGATGGGCGCGGGCGGTCCACGCGCCGGGGGCCAGGCCGCTGACGTCGGCGTTGAAGGTGTAGCGCCGGTTCTGCGGGTCATACCCGAACTGGTTGCCGTCGCCGCCGCCGGCCCGGCGCGCCGGGATTTCGACCCCGTCCGGGCCGGTGAACCAGAGCGAGGCCAGCGCCCCGGCGTACTGCCCGTCGCCCGCGCAGGCGTCGGCGATGGTGAAGTGGAAGGGCAGCGGCTGGCGCCGGTCCACCGGCTGCCCGTCGGGCGGGAAGTCCGGCGTCAGGGCGTAGTTCACCTGTACGCTGACCTGCCCGGTATTGCCGTTGCCGGCTTCGTCGGCCATGTACACGCTGAGGGTGTTTTTCCCCGCCAGCAGCGGCGCGGCCTGCGCGTCGCTGACCGGCTGGTCATTGAAGTAGGCGCTCGTCTCTTGCACCCCGGAGACCGCATCGCCCACTGCGAAACTGAGCGGCAGCGTCGCGCCCGAGCAGAAGGTCTGTGTTTGCGGCAGGTCGGCGGTCAGCGCGGGCGCAGTGCGGTCAATGCTCAGCCGGCTGAGGGTCACAGTGGCGCTGTGCCCCGCTTCGTCGTGCGCCTCGTAGGTGAAAGACTGATCTGCCCCGTCGCTCCAGATCCACTGTTCCTCCGGGCAGGTCACTGCACCGGTTCCCCCGCTGCACTCGAAGGTGACGTGCAGCGCCCAGGCCCGCCAGCCGCCGGGGTTGGTGTCCTCCGGATCCACGAAGGCGGTCAGTTGCAGCGCAGCCGGGGTGGCAGTCGCTACGGGCAGGCCCGCCGGAGCGCGCCGGGGTGCGGCCCCATCCGCCTGCCAGATGGCCGAGGCCGGATCGGTGGGCAGCAACGGCAGGGTGACATTGGAGTTGTCGCCCAGCCGCCCGCGCTTGACCATCAGGCTGAAGCTCGCCAGGCGCGGCAGGATGGACAGCGCGCTCTTCGTCTGGCGGTAGAACTCCTCGTCCACCGTGGTGACTTCGAAGACGATCTGGTGGCCGGAGTGGAAGGTGTGGAAGCGCGGTTCGCCCGGATACGCAGCCCCGGTGAACTCGCCGGGCGCCGAACTGGTGGACCAGTCACACAGGTTGGCATGGGTGACAAACCACTGCTCCCCGGTGTCCGGGTCCTTCTCGTAGATGCGCACGTGCACCTGGCCCATCCAGGACGAGCCGGTGTTGTTGGTGTACAACTGGACCACCGGCGGGCCGAACAGGGTGACGTCCTGGGCCAGTTTCGCGCTGGTGTATGCTACTGGAGTGGGCGCGATGGCCGTCTCCCAGTTCTTGAACTGCGGGTCCTCGACGATGGCTGTGGCGGCATTGTACGTCGCCGCCGGCCGCAGGTCCTGCCCCACCGTGTCGCACTTCAGTGGACCGGCGGCAGGAACGACCGTGTGGGCCACGTTGTTGGCATCGAAGTAGAACTGCTGCGGCGCCACCGTCTGGCTCTCCGGCGGCGGCCAGACGACAGCCTGTCGGGTGGCAAACACCGGGGTTCCCGCCCCCGTGGAGGAATCCACCACGTACTCCACCGGATAAGGAGTCGGGGTCGGCGCGGCAGGCGTGGCAGTAGCGGGGCCGCCGGGCGTGGGTGTGGCAGACGCGGTGGCCGAGGCCGTGGGCGTGCCCAGGAGCTGGCTCTGCATCCAGCCAACCTGCGAGAGCTGCCAGTACGCCTGCTCGGCGGCATCACCCTTCCACGGATCGTCGCTGTGACCGCCGGGCCCGATGCGCATCTGGTGGTAGAGCGGCAGCGGGGTGGCAGGGGTACCGGTGGGGGTAGCGCTGCCGGTGGGGGTCGGCGTGGGGGTAGTCAGGGTGGCCCACGGGGTGATGGCCTGGTCGGCCAGTTGAAAGGCGTCGTACCAACTGGCCTGGACATACGTGTGGGGGTGAGCCGTCCCGGCCGTGGCCTGGGCCAGTTGGGTGATGGAGAAGTCGCGGTCGGACAGAGCCGCCTGCCAGGTGGCCACCGCCGGGGTGACGAAGGCCCCGTACAGGTTGGCGTAGGTGGTCGGCGCCCAGACTGCTCCGGGCGTGGGCGTCACTGTGGGCGGGGTGGGCGTGGGCGCCCCCGGTACGGAGGTGTTCGTTGAGGTGGCGGTTGCGGTGAGAACGTCCCAGCGCGCCTTTCTGGGGTCAATGATGTTCCCCACGTTGGCGTTCAGGCAGCCGTTGGTGATCATCACCCCGGAGGGGAAGGGCGCCGCGTCCGAAGGCGCGAAGGCCAGGAACTTGCCGCGCTGGTCAGGGTCGGCCAGCATCATCCAGGTGGCGATGCCGCCCTGGCTGGAGCCCAGCATACCCAGGCGCGTGTCGTCCACCAGGTCCAGGTCGTTCGCGCCACCGCCGGTGTAGATCGGCCCGCGCTTGAGTTCGCGGATGACGTCGTCCAGTTGGTCGCGCTCGCCGGTGGTGTAGAAGTCGAAGGTGGTGTCAATGTCCTGATCCAGCCCCTGGCCGAAGTAGTTGAAGGTCAGGACGACCATGCAGTTCTTCGCCAGTTTCTGGGCCATGTTTTCCACGTTCACGTAACTCTGGCCGAAGCCGTGGGTCATCATCACCCCGGGCAGGGTCCCCGCGTCGAAGTTCGCCACCGAATTGGGCTTCGGGTAGAAGAACTTGCCGACAAGGTGCTTGTCAGCGCCAATCAGGATCTTGACCGGGCCGTAGGTACTGACGTTGGGCACGCCCGGCACGCAGATGCGCGAGACCGCCAGCGGCCCGTTTACGGGCAGGGCACTGGTAAGCAGCAGAACCATCCCCACAACAAGTGAGGGCCAGTTTTTCTTCATGACGCGTTCTCCTTTCCCTGGCGCTGCGCGGTCTGGCGCAGCAGCCAGGTCTGGCTGTCCAACACCCCAGGGGCGGAGCAGCCGATGAATAGAAACATGCCCCGGAGCACCGGGTCGTAGGCAAACCCCCCACAATGGCCGTGTGGATGCGACTCGAGCGGAAGCCGGTACCAGTTCGCCCCCGTCCACAGCCACGTATCGTCCGCAAAGACGTTCGGCCGCTCGCTTCCACCGTACAGCACGTTTCCTCGCAAGCGGGGGTTGTAGGCGAAGTTTGCGTGCTCGCGCAGCCCGGGAGTTCTGGCGCGGAAGACTTGCACCCAGTCGCTGTCTCCGGCACGCTCCCAGGTGTCGCCGAAGAAGGTCAGCGGGTTCTCACCTCCGTAGAGCACAGTAGCGCCGCGCCGGGGGTCGTAGGTCATCGAGGCGGCCCAGCGCCACGGGTC
>CAYZNA010000058.1:0-14115 GCA_964478665.1 uncultured Anaerolineales bacterium | reverse complement strand
ATACAAGTTTGGAACCGAAGAACAGAAGCACAAATACCTCGCCCCGGTGGCCTCCGGCCAGAAAATCGGAGCCTACTCGCTCACCGAGCCGATGTCCGGGTCGGACGCCGGGAACATGCGCTCGCGGGCAGTTCGCGACGGCGACGTGTACGTGATCAATGGCCGCAAGAGCTGGGTGACCAGCGCCCCGGTGGCCGACATCGTAATCCTGTTTACCGCGACCGATCCGGTGAAGAAACACCGGGGCGTCACTGCCTTCATCATTGAAACCAACCAGCCCGGCTTTGTGCGCGGCAAAACCGAGCCAAAACTGGGCATCCGCGCCAGCGCCACCAGCGAGATTGTGTTCGAGGACTATCGCTGCCCGGTCGAAAACCGGCTCGGCAAGGAGGGCGAGGGTTTCAAGATCGCCATGACTGTGCTGGACGCCGGGCGCATCGGCATCGCCACCCAGGCCCTGGGCATCGCCGGGGCCTCGTATGAGGCCAGCCTGGCCTACGCCCGCGAACGGGAGGCCTTCGGGCGCAAGATCGGCCAGTTCGAGGGCATTCAGTGGAAAATCGCTGATCTCTAAATGGGTCCGTCCATTTTCATCCTTCGTGGTGCCCCCGCCGGGCATGGTGTCTGATATGAAAACGCGTCTCGAAGCCAGCCGCCTGCTGATATACAACGCCGCCCTGGCCAAGACACACTCAATGCAGACCGGCCGGCGCTACACCCTCGAGGCCTCGATGGCCAAGCTGTTCGCTTCTGAGACCGCCATGTTTTGCGCCCATCAGGCGGTGCAGATCCACGGAGGCGTTGGCTATTCCAAAGAGCTTCCCGTCGAGCGCTACTTCCGCGACGCCAGGGTCACTGAGATCTACGAAAGCACCAGCGAGATCCAGCGCATGGTGATCGCCCGGCAAGAGCTGGGGCTGCGCTAGCGCCCCACCCTGCCAGCACCCCCCAGACGTGGAAACCGGAAAACGCAACCCCCTGCTCGACGCGGTTGTGATTCTGGCCAGCGTGGCCTGTGCGGTGGTCGGCCAGTGGCTGCTCGCCCGCCCCAACGCCGGGTTTGCCGGCGCGCTGCCGTGGTTCCTGACGGCCGGAGCCGGCCTGGGTGTGACCGCCCTGCGACGTGAGCGCCCCGAACTGTGGCAGCGCCTGGCGGGGCGCACCGCCGGCCGGCGCGCCCCGGCCTTTGTGTTGGGTGCGCTGGCGCTCTCCCTGCTCACCGTGTGGGCCATCTACAACCGCGAGACCTCCGGCGGCGGGTTCTATTGGGACGCTCTTTTCCTGTGGGCCGCAAGCGCGTCTACGTACCTGCTGGCCTTCCGCTGGCCGGACCGGGCCTGGCTGCGGGCGCGGGTGACGGCCCACCGCCGCGAAATCGCGCTGGTTGGCGGGCTGACCCTGCTGGCGGCCGGGCTGCGCTTCCTGTGGCTGGCCCGCATCCCGGACGTAATGAACGGCGACGAGGGCCTGCACAGCCTGTTGGCCCGCAGCATCCTGGAGGGCCGCTACACCCACCCCTTCGGCACCTTTTACGGCGCCGGCAGCCTGCACCTGTTTGTGGCTGCTCTCGGGCTGAAGCTGTTCGGTTACACGGTGCTGGCCTCGCGCCTCACCCCGGCCATCGGCGGGCTGCTCGGCGTGCCGGCTACCTACCTGCTGGCGCGGCGGTTGTTCGACCGGCCAGCCGCACTGGTTGCTGCCGGGCTGGTAGCCGTGCTGCACGCGCACATCCAGTTCAGCCGGGTGATCGGGGTGGGCTACATCCACGCCACCCTGTTCGCCTCACTGGGCGTGTACCTGCTGTACAGCGCGCTGGAAAACCACAGCGCCCGGCGGGCAGCCCTGGGTGGGGTGGTGATGGGCGCCTGGCTGTATGTGTACATTGACTCGCGCTTTGTCCCGGCGGTGCTGCTGGCGTGGGGCGCGCTGCTGTTGTTGCTGCCTCGCCAGCGGGCGCTGATCCTGAGTAACTTGCGCCAGGTAGCTGCCTTTGCCGGCGGCTACGCTGTGGCCGCCGCGCCCATGGGCCTGTGGGCCTTCCGCCACTGGGACGATTTCAGCGCGCGCTTCTCCTCCGACGGCACCCTGTGGAACAACTACTACAAGAGTCTGCTCAAGCAGGGGCCGAGTGTAGACCTGCCGCGCACCCTGTTCCAGCAGGCCTCGCACGCCTTCTTCAGCCTCACCCGCTACCCCATGGCGGACTTCTACCAGTCCCCGGCGCCCATGCTCGATACTCTCAGCGCTTCCCTGTTCTGGCTGGCCCTGAGCTATTCCTTGCTGCACCTGCTGGACCGGCGTCATCTGCTGCTCAATATCTGGCTGTGGTCCGGCGCCCTGGCGGTGGGGCTGCTCACCGTGCCGCGCTCCAGCGACGGCTACCGCATGCTCACCGTGCTCATCCCGGTGGTGCTGATGATTGGCGCGCTGGCCGCGCAACTGGCCGAATGGCTGGCGAGCACGCTCGGCCGGCCGTGGAGCCAATGGGCGGTGCTCGGCGCGCTGCTGGCGGCTGCGCTGGCGCTGAACGTCAACCTGTACTTCAACCTCTTCGCCCACAGTTGCCAGTACGGCGGCGACCGCCAGACCCGCACCGCCTATTTTCTGGGGACCGTGCTGGCCGGCATGCCCCCCGGCGAGCGGGCGATCATACTGGGAAACGACAACCTGCACTACGGCACCCATGCCTCCGCCCAGTACCTTAACCCCGGCGTGGAGGTGGAAAACCTGACCGCGCCCCTGCCGCCCGACCCCTCCACCCTGCCGCGCCCCCGGGCCTTTATCCTCATCCCGGAGCGGATTCCGGACCTGAGCGCGCTGCAGGCGGCCTTCCCCGGCGGGCAACTGCGCCCGGTGGACGACTGCGGCGCCCCGAGCCTGTACGTGTATTCCCTTCCCGCCTCCCAGGGAACCCCATGAAAGCGATCCTCTTCCACCAACACGGCGGCCCCGAGGTCTGGCAATACGCCGACTTCCCCACTCCGGAACCCGGTCCGGGCCAGGCGTTGGTGGCCCTGCGCGCCAGCTCCCTCAACCGGCTGGACATCTGGGTGCGAGAGGGTTGGCCGGGCATCAAGCTCGATTACCCCCACATCCCCGGCGCGGACGGCGCCGGCGAGGTGGCCGCGGTCGGGCCGGGGGTGACCGGCTTCGCCCCCGGGGACCGGGTGGTGATCAACAGTGTGCTCTCGGACGGCACGTGCGAGTTTTGCCTGGCCGGGCAGGATAACCTGTGCCCGCGCTTTGGCCTGCTGGGGGAGCACCGGCGCGGCACCCTGGCCGAGTACATCGCCATCTCCGAGCACAACCTGCTCAAGATCCCCGGCGATTTCCCCTACGAGCAAGCGGCCGCGGCCGCGCTGGTGTATCACACCGCCTGGCACTCGCTCATCACCCGCGGGCGCTTGCAGGCCGCCGAAACCGTGCTGATTGTGGGGGCCGGGGGCGGGGTCAACAGCGCCGCCCTGCAAATTGCAAAGCTGGCCGGCGCCACCGTCTGGGTGGTGGGGTCCAACGCCGAAAAGTGCCGCCGCGCGCGTGAACTGGGGGCAGACGCTACCATTGACCGCTCGGCGGAGGACTGGTCGAAGGCTGCCTTCAACCTGAGCGGGCGGCGCGGGGTGGATGTGGTGGTGGACAACGTCGGGGCCGGGACCATGCACCTCAGCCAGCGGGCGGCGCGCAAAGGCGGGCGCATCCTCACGGTGGGCAACACCGCCGGGCCGAAGTTCGAGTTCGACAACCGGTACATGTTCGGCAAGCACCTGGCGCTCGTCGGCTCCACCATGGGCACGCGCGCCGATTTCAACACGGTGATGGGGCTGGTGTTCGCCGGCAAGCTCAAATCCATCGTGGACCAGGTCTATCCGCTGGCGGAGGCCCGCGCGGCGCTGGCCCGGCTGGAGGGGGGCGAGCAGTTCGGGAAGGTCGTGCTGAGACCGTGAGCGGAGGCGCACACCTGCCCCGCACGCCGCTGCCGGGGAGAGCCACTCGCCCACCGACCGTAACCCTGCTGGCCCTCGGGGTGTTAGTTCTGACAGCCGCCAACGCCGTCAAGTTCGCCGCCGGCCTGTCCCATTACGCGCTGCTGCAAACGCTGCCGCTTTCGGCGCCGCCGGTCTACCTGCCGGCCAGCGGGGCGGCCTGGGCGCTGGCTGGCGCGGCGCTGGCCGTCGGCCTGTGGCGGAGGGCGCGCCTGGCGTACCGGGCCACCTTCCCGGCAGCTTTGCTGTACTCTCTTCAGTTCTGGCTGGACCGGCTACTCCTGGCCGCAGCCGGCGCAGCGAATCTCAACTGGCCGTTCGCTGCCGGCCTCAACTTGCTGGCGCTGGCCCTGCTGGGATGGATGCTGACCCGCCGGCAGGTGTCTGGCTACTTCGGCGCGCCGGGGGCAGGCGCTCACAGATTGAACAAGGTGGAGTGATGACGCAAATTGATCCCCGCATACAGCATTTGCGTGACCTGAGAGAGCAGGCCGCGCTGGGCGGCGGGCAGGACCGCATAGACGCCCAGCACGCCCGCGGCCGGCTGACCGCCCGCGAGCGCCTTGACCTGTTGCTGGACAAAGGCTCGTTCCGCGAACTGGATATGTTTGTTACCCACCGCGCCCGCGATTTTGGCATGGACGAGAAGCTCTATCCGGGCGACAGCGTGGTGACCGGCTGGGGCACCATTGACGGCCGGCTGGTGTACGTGTTCTCGCAAGACTTCACCGTGTTCGGCGGGTCGCTCTCGCAGGTGCACGCCGAGAAGATCGTTAAGATCATGGACATGGCGCTGAAAAACGGCGCGCCGGTGATCGGGCTGAACGACTCCGGCGGGGCGCGCATTCAAGAGGGGGTGGTATCGCTGGGCGGCTACGCCGACATCTTCCTGCGCAACACCCTGGCCTCGGGCGTCATCCCGCAAATCAGCGCCATCATGGGGCCGTGCGCCGGGGGCGCGGTTTACAGCCCGGCCATCACCGACTTCACCCTCATGGTGAAGAACACCAGCTATATGTTCATCACCGGCCCGGATGTGGTGAAGAGCGTGACCCAGGAAGACGTGACCTTTGAGGAACTGGGCGGCGCCGGCGTGCACAGTGCAAAGTCCGGGGTATGCCACTACGTAGCCGAAAACGAGGCCGACTGCCTGTACCTGATCCGCAAGCTGCTTTCCTACATTCCACAGAACAATATGGAAGACCCGCTCTTTGTGCCTGCCAGCGACGACCCGTTGCGCACCGAGGCCGCGCTGGACACCCTGGTGCCGGAGAATCCCAACAAGCCCTACGACATGAAAGAAGTGATCCGGTTGGTGGTGGATAACGGCGAGTTCTTCGAAATCCACGAACAGTTCGCCATGAACATTGTGGTTGGCTTCGCCCGGTTGGGTGGGCACAGCGTGGGCGTGATTGGCAACCAGCCGGCGGTGCTGGCCGGGGTGCTGGACATTGATTCGTCCGAAAAGGCCGGGCGCTTCATTCGCTTCTGCGACTCCTTCAACATCCCGCTGGTGACTTTTGTGGATGTGCCCGGCTTTCTGCCGGGCACCGCCCAGGAGCACGGCGGCATCATCCGCTCCGGGGCCAAGTTGCTGTATGCTTATTGTGAAGCGACCGTGCCCAAGCTGACCGTGATCACGCGCAAGGCCTACGGCGGGGCCTACGACGTGATGGCCTCCAAGCACATCCGCGGCGACGTCAACCTGGCCTGGCCCAGCGCCGAGATCGCTGTGATGGGGCCAGAGGGCGCGGTGAACATCATCTTTCGCAAAGAGCTGGCCGAAGCGGAAGACCCCGTAGCCCGCAAGGCCGAACTGGTGGCCGACTACCGCGAGAAGTTCGCCAACCCCTACGTGGCCGCCCGCCGGGGCTACGTGGACGACGTAATTGAGCCGCACGCCACCCGCCCACGGCTGATCAACGCGCTGGAGATGCTGAGCAACAAGCGCGATAGCAATCCTGCCAAGAAGCACGGGAACATTCCCCTGTGAGCGACCTGAGGGTGGCACGTTGACCATTGACTGGAAGAGCTATGGGCGCGTGCTGGTGCTGATTGACACAGCCAACCTTTCTAAAGGGGCGGAGACTGCCGGCAAACGTGTGAACTACCGAAACCTGGCCCGATTCTTCCGAAGGAACGCCGCCGCCCTTCGCCAGGTGGTCTACATCGCCGACTTCGGGACGCCTGGACATGCAGCGTTTCTGGGCGCTTTGAAAAGATATGGTTTTCAGGTCGTTGCCAAACCGGTCAAGTTAATCGCCCCTTCCCGCGTAGCGGCAGAACAGAAAGCCAACTTCGACGTGGAAATCACGCTGAACGCTATGGAATGGCTGGACGAGTATGATACTCTGGTGCTGTTTTCAGGGGACAGCGATTTTACAGCCCTCGTCCGGACGCTCCAGGCAAGAGGCAAGCGGGTGACGGTCTGCGCCTTTCAACACACGGTAGCAAGAGAAATGCGGGCAGTTGCCGACCTGTACGTTGACGTATTCAGATTGGGAGAGGGGATATTGGATTGGGGAAATTAAAGCGTTGCCCCGACTTTCGTCGGGGCATCACCGGTGTAAACGCAGTCCTGCGACTGTGCCGCTAGCATAGCATAATCGAGTCGCCCTGTCAACATGGTCAACAAAGTCCTGATCGCCAACCGCGGCGAGATCGCCGTCCGCATCATCCGCGCCTGCCGGGAGTTGGGCATTACCACCGTGGCGGTGTACTCAGACGCCGACCGCAGCGCCATGCACGTGCGCTACGCCGATGAAGCCTACCCCATCGGCCCGGCGCCCTCGCGCGAGAGCTACCTGCGCATGGACAGGATCTTCGAGGTAGCGCAGCGCTGCGGCGCCGACGCCATCCATCCCGGCTATGGCTTTCTAGCCGAACGGGAGGCCTTCGCCGAAGGCTGCGCCGAGCGCGGCATTACCTTTATCGGCCCGCGGCCCTCGGCCATTGCTGCCATGGGAGATAAGGCCGTGGCGCGGGCCACCGTCACCCGGGCCGGGGTGCCGGTTGTGCCCGGGACCGAGGCCGAGGGCAGCCTGAGCGACGAGCAGATCATCGCCGTCGCGCCCCAGATCGGGTTTCCGCTGCTGATTAAGGCCACTGCCGGGGGCGGCGGCAAGGGCATGCGCGAGGTCCGGCGCGCGGAGGACCTGCCGGCCCTGCTCCAGTCCGCCCGGCGGGAGGCCGAGTCGGCCTTTGGCGATGGCAACGTGTACCTCGAGAAGCTGGTGGAAGGCGCGCGGCACATCGAGATCCAGGTGCTGGCCGATACCCACGGCAACGTGATTCACCTGGGGGAGCGCGAGTGCTCGCTGCAACGCCGCCACCAGAAGCTGCTAGAAGAGGCGCCCTCGCCCTTCATTGGCGACGATTGGGAGCTGCGCAGCCGGATGGGCGAGGTGGCCTGCAAGGCGGCCGCGGCGGTAAACTACGTCAACGCCGGCACAATCGAGTTTCTGGTGGACAAAGACCGGCGCTTTTACTTTCTGGAGATGAACACCCGCCTGCAGGTGGAGCATCCCATTACTGAACTGGTCACCGGGGTAGACATCGTGAAGGAACAGATCCGCATTGCCCGCGGCCGCCGCCTGCGCCTGACCCAGGCCGACCTCAGCCTCAAGGGGCATGCCATCGAGTGCCGGGTGAACGCCGAGGACCCCTACAATAGCTTCCTGCCCTCCACCGGCCGCATCACTACCAGCATCCTGCCCACCGGGCCGGGCGTGCGGGTGGATACCGGCGTGTTCGCCGGCTTCGAGGTCTCTCCCTACTACGACTCGCTGATCTCCAAGCTGATCTGCTGGGGCGAGACGCGCGGGGAGGCCATTCTGCGCATGCGGCGCGCCCTCGAGGAGTACCGCATTGTAGGCGTGAAAACCAACATCCCCTTCCACCAGATCATGATGGACTCGCATCGCTTCATCGCCGGCCATTATGACACCCGTTTTGTGGAAGAGCGTTTCTCAATGGAGGAGGCCGAGGAGGGCAAAGAAGCGCACCCGGAGATCGCCGCCATTATGGCCACGCTGGTCGCCCATCGCCAGAGCCAGCGCGCCGCCCAGATCGTCCGGCGCGGCAAGCGCGATGCCAGCAACTGGAAGTGGGTCGGGCGCTGGGAGCGAATGCACCGATGAAGTACGTGACCACCGTCAAAGACAAAGAGTACATCATCGAGATCAACGACGATCGCTCCGTTACTGTGGACGGCGTGCCGCTGGCGGTGGATTTTGTGAGCGTGGCCGGCCGGCCGCTGTATTCGCTGATTGTCGGCGGCAGGTCGTACGAGGCCTCGGTCAACCCGACCGATGAGGGCTGGGGCGTGTTGTTGCAGGGCGACCTGTACCCGGTGCAGGTGGAGGACGAGCGCGAAAAACGCCTGCGGGCGGCCTCCGGCGCGTCCATTGACGCCTCCGGCGAGTTCAACCTGAAATCTCCCATGCCGGGGCTGGTGGTGGCCGTGCCGGTGGCCGAGGGTCAAGAAGTGCAAAAGGGCGACATTCTGGTGATCCTCGAGTCCATGAAAATGCAGAACGAACTCAAAAGCCCGCGCGCCGGGAAGATCACCCGTGTAAAAGCCAGGCCCGGCGAGACGGTGGAGCAACATGCGATAATGGTGACGGTGGGCTAATGAGCACCGAAACCGAAGTCAAGTTTTACCTCCCGGACCTGCCCGCCCTGCGGGCGCGGGTGCTGGCCGCCGGTGGAATGCTCCACGCGCCGCGCGTGCTGGAGACCAACCTGCGTTTTGACGACGCGGCCGGGAGCCTCACCCCCGCCCGGCGGGTGCTGCGCCTGCGTCGGGACCGGCGCGCCAGGCTGACCTACAAGGCCCCGGGCGCGGTGCGCCACGGCGTGCGCCAGCGCGCCGAGCACGAAGTGGAGGTAAGCGATTTTGAGGCCGCCCGCGCCATCCTGGAAGGACTGGGCTACCGCGTGAGCTGGACCTACGAGAAATACCGTGAGACCTTCCATCTGGGCGCGGTGGAGGCGGCGCTGGACGAGCTGCCCTTTGGCGATTTTGTGGAGCTGGAGGGGCCGGACGCACCCGCCATCCGCGCTGCGGCCGGAGCGCTGCAACTGGACTGGCGCGCCCGCTACCCCGGCAGCTACAGCGCCCTGTTTGCTGCCGCCCGCCGCTCGCTGGGCCTGACCTTTACCGACCTGACCTTCGCCAACTTTCGCGGCCTGACCGTGACCCCGGCCGACCTCGGCCTGCCGTAGGTGCCCATGACCGAATCCCTCCCCGACCGTCTGGCTCGCTGGGAAGCAGACACGCTGCAACCCACCCTCGAGAAATCCCCGGAGCGGAAACCCGTCTTCGCCACTTCCTCCGGCATCCCGCTCCCGCGCGTGAGCCTGCCCCCGACCGGGAGCGTGAGCCTGCCCCCGGACCGGGATTCCGCTCCCGGGGCCGCCTCCTGCTACCCGGACCGGCTCGGCTTCCCCGGCGAGTATCCCTTCACCCGCGGCGTGCAGCCCACCGTGTATCGGGGCCGGCTGTGGACCATGCGCCAGTACGCCGGCTACGCCTCCGCAGCCGAGTCGAACGAACGCTACAAGTTTCTGCTGGCCCAGGGCCAGTCCGGCCTGTCGGTGGCCTTCGACCTGCCCACCCAGATCGGCTACGACGCCGACGACCCGCTGGCGGCCGGCGAAGTGGGCCGGGTAGGGGTGGCCATCTCCAGCCTGGGCGACATGGCCCGGCTGTTTCAAGATATCCCGCTGGACCGGGTCTCCACCAGCATGACCATCAACGCGCCGGCCGCCGTTCTGCTGGCGATGTACGTCGCCGTGGCCAGGCGCCAGGGCGTGGCTCTGGAGGCGCTGCGCGGCACGGTGCAGAACGACATCCTCAAGGAGTACATCGCCCGCGGCACCTATATATTCCCGCCCGGCCCCTCCATGCGCCTGATCACCGACCTGTTCCGGTACTGCCGGGATAACCTGCCGCGCTGGAACACCATCTCCATTTCCGGCTATCACATTCGCGAGGCCGGCAGCACCGCCGTGCAGGAGGTAGCCTTCACCCTGGCCAACGGCATCGCCTACGTGCAGGCCGCGCAGGCCGCCGGGCTGGATGTGGACGAGTTCGCCGCGCAGCTCTCGTTTTTCTTCAATGCCCACAACCAGTTTCTGGAAGAGGTCGCCAAGTTCCGCGCTGCGCGCCGCCTGTGGGCGCGTATCATGCGTGAGCGCTTCCGGGCGCAGGATCCGCGCTCGTGGATGCTGCGCTTCCACACCCAGACTGGCGGCAGCACCCTCACCGCCCAGCAACCGGAGAACAACGTGGTGCGGGTGGCGCTGCAGGCCCTGGCGGCGGTGATGGGCGGCACCCAGAGCCTGCACACCAACAGCCTAGACGAGGCGCTGGCGCTGCCCTCCGAGAAGGCGGTGCAAATTGCCCTGCGCACCCAGCAGGTGATCGCCTACGAGTCGGGCGTGGCCGACAGCGTGGACCCGCTGGCCGGCAGCTTTTTGATTGAGTATCTGACCGATGAGATTGAGCGCCGCGCCGAGGACTACCTGCGCAAAATTGACGAAATGGGCGGCGCGCTGGCGGCCATCGAGCGCGGCTACATCCAGAACGAGATTCAGGATGCGGCCTACGCCTACCAGCAGGCAGTGGAGCGTGGCGAGCAAATTGTGGTGGGCGTGAATGAGTTCATCAGCGATGGGCCGCCGGGGGTGGAATTGCTGCGGGTGGACCCGGCCATTGAGGCCGAGCAGCGCGCCGGGCTGGCCCGGCTGCGCGCGGAACGGGACAACGAGCGGGCGGCCGAACTGCGCGCGGGACTGGAGTCAGCCGCACGGGGTGACGAAAATCTCTTGCCGTGGTTCGTTACCTGCGTAGAATCGGACGTGACTCTGGGCGAAATCTGTAGCACGCTACGAGGCATCTGGGGTGAATACCGCCCCACCGTGTGACTTATGATAAAACGCATTAACCACATTGCCGTGGTGGTGGACGATATCGAGGCTGCGCTGAACTTCTGGCGCGATGGGCTGGGACTGGGGCTGAGCCACGTGGAAGACGTGCCGGACCAGCAGAGCGTGGTGGCCTTTCTGCCCACCGGGGAGAGCGAGGTGGAGCTGGTGAAGCCCACCAGCGAGACCTCCGGGGTGGCGCGCTATCTACTGCGGCGCGGGCCAGGCATGCACCACATCTGCTTCGAGGTAGACGACATCAACGCCGCTCTCGAACGCTTGCGGGCGCAGGGCGTGCGGCTGATCAACGAGCGCCCCACCATTGGCACCGGCGGCAAGAAGATCGCCTTCATCCATCCGGAAAGCACCCACGGGGTGTTGGTGGAGCTGTATGAATTGACGCCGCAGGAACCGCAGCGGCGACTGGAGCGGGCGCGCGGCCTGGCCGACCGGGTGCTGACCGAGAGCCAGGTGATGACGGCGGCTGTGCTGGGCTTTCTGGGTTCGATGGTGAGCGGCAATGGCAAGGGCGAGCGGGCAGACAAGCGCAATATCACGCTGAACAGCCGTAACTGACCTCAAACCGGATTCATACGTCAGACTTAAGTCACTTGCGCTTTTGCCTGATTCCGTTACAATATGGTTGCTCGGGTGTGACACATCTAATCGGTTCATCTCAGCTCACCAGACTATCTATAAGGAGACAATACCATGCTTTTCGCTCCGAAGGAAAAAGGCCAGGGTCTCGTGGAATACGCGCTGATCCTGGTGCTGGTCGCCGTCGTGGTTATCGTGATCCTGGCTCTGCTTGGCCCGGCTATCGGTAACGTTTTCTCCAACATCATCTCCAACATCTAGCCAGGTGGCCGGCGCAAGCTGGCCGCCCGGGAGCGCGCCCATTCGGGCCAACGCCTCCCCTTTCATCTGCGATCCCGAGCACAAACGGCCTCCCTGCGGAGGCCGTTTCGGTTAAGGCTGCAGCCCAGAGTGTTTGTGGGCTGGTACTTCAACGTTCCAACGTTCAACGCACATGCCCATGCCGCAGAACACGCCGCGCGGCGCGTTGCCGGAAACGGCGCGGCGGAAGGCGCGGAAGCCGGCGGCCATTAGCGCGGCGGCGAGGCTTTCGCCTGCATACGCCCGCACCGGCTGGCCGTCGACGGTGAGGGTGAAGGAGTAGCCACGATCAACCCCACTCAATCGCCGGGCAACCATCTTCAATCTCCAATCCCACAGGGACGCTTCGCAGTCTCTAATCTCAAGTCCCCAGGAACGCCGACACCTGTGCGTTGAACGCCGCCGCCGCCTCGATTTGTGGGCAATGGCCGGCGCCTTCGACAACCCACAGTCTGGCTTCAGGCAGGGCGGCCTGCGCTGCCCGCCCGTGCGTCGCCGGGATTACGCTGTCCTCCGCGCCCCACACAATCAGCGCCGGTATGGACAGCCCGCCGAGTCGATCCGCCAGAACTTCGGTCTGAGCGTCATCCGCGCTGGCCGCGCCGGCCGCCGCCACCAGCGCCTCCCACGCGCCGGGTTGGGCCAGTGTTTCGTAGGTGGCGCCGGTCATCGGGCGGGTGATACACGCCGGATTGTGGAACAGGCCGCGCAACATCGTATCCACCGCCTCGCGGCTCAAGCCGGAGAGGATCGGCTGGAGAAAACCGGTCGAGATCTCGCGCCCCAGCCCGCCCGAGTCCACCAGCGCCAGCCGCGCCACTCGCCGAGGCTGATCCAGCGCGACTCGCAGGCAGACGTGGCCGCCGAGCGAGTGGCCCACCAGCGCGACTCGCTCCAGGCGGAGCGCGTCGAGAAAGCCGAGGAGGGCGTTGGCGAAGTAAGTCACGCGGTAATCGGCAGACGGCTTGTCCGATCCCCCGTGCCCCGGCAGGTCGAGAGCGAAGACACGCTGCCGGGTCGCCAGCGCGGTGAGATTGGGTTGCCACAGCAGTGTGCTGCCGCCGAGGCCGTGAACCAGCACCACCGGCAAATCGCTCACCTTCAGCCCGGTCGCCGCGCCGCCCGCCGCCAGGTAACTGTCCTCGACGGTCGCCGCCACCGCCTCCATCACGGCCCGTTCCACGTCTTCGCGGCCGATGCTCCCCTCCGGGCCGGCGCCGGGGAGGCCGGCGAGGTCGAGGCCGTAGTCCTGCGCGAGACGCCGGGCAATCGGCGAGGCGCGCAGCCGGCCGCGTTCGGTGCGTTCGGCCGGCCGCGCCTGGCGTTTCTGCCGCGCTGCGCCGGCGGCCGCCGGCGCGGCCGGCCGCCGCAGGGCGTCGAGATCAATTTCCTCCTCCGGATCGGCGATGACGGCGATCAGTTCGCCGATGGCCGGTCTTTCACCCGCCGGAACCAGGATGACACGCAGGAGGCCGTCTCCCAAAGCCTCGACCACGCCGTTGAGTTTTTCCGTCTCCATCTCGAAGAGCGGTTGGCCTTTCGTCACCTGCTGGCCGGCTTCCACCAGCCACTCGACGATGAGGCCTCGCTCCATCGTGATCCCCCAGCGCGGGACGTAAACGCCGACGATCATCAACGTATCACAACACGGACGTAATCGCCGCGCGGATCGCGTCGGGGCCGGGGGCGTAGTTTTGCTCGAGAAACCAACTGCCCGGCACGGGGACGGGCGGCGAGCCGACGCGCTTGATCGGCGCGTCCAGATCGAAGAACGCCTCCTCGCACACCACGGCGGCGATCTCCGAGCCGACGCCGCCGACCTTGCGGCTTTCCTCGACCGTCACCAGTTTGCCCGTCTTGCGCACGGAGGCGAGGATCGTCTCTTTGTCAATCGGCGAGATACACACCGGGTCGATCACCTCGACCGAGACGCCCTCGTCGGCGAGGGCCTGCGCGGCGGCCAGGCTGTGGTGCAGCATCAGGTGATGGGCGACGACCGTCACGTCGCTCCCCTCGCGCACCACGCGCGCGCTGGTGAGCGGCACGGTGTAATCCTCGTCCGGCACTTCGCCCGGCAGGCCCAGCAGCGCTTTGTGGGCGAAGTAGAGCACCGGGTCGTCGCTGCGGATGGCCGCCTTCATCAGCCCTTTGGCCGTGTAGGCGTCGGAGGCGGCGACGACGGTGAGCCCCGGAATGCTCTGGAAGACGGACTCGGTGCATTGCGAGTGATTGTAGCCCAGGCCCATCCCCGCGCCGTCGAAGGTGTAGATGACCAGCGGCGTTTTCCACTGGCCGCCCGTCATGT
>CAYZNA010000057.1:8776-14210 GCA_964478665.1 uncultured Anaerolineales bacterium | reverse complement strand
CTTTGGCCGCCACCAGCGCCAGCGACGAACCGCCAACCAGATACACCACACCGGGGCGCCGGTAGCACTCCCCGAGTCGCTCCAGGAATCGCAGTATCCCCTGGCTGTCAATTCGCTGAGCGGTCATACTGCCGTTCCAGCCTGAGTTGCTGGAGAAAGAGGGACATCGTGGTCTGATAGGCGCTCAACCACTCGGCGCCTGTACGGGCCTCGAATAGCCGGGCCAACTCGCGCAGACCGGCTTCCCCAAAGCAGTCGTCGGGAGGAGGCAGGCCGAATTCGGCTCGCCCAAAGTGGTCGGGTAACAAGAACTGCTCGTCCAGATATAGGCTCAGAGCGCCGCGCCACAATCGCTGCAAATACACGGCAGCGGTATACATGTGCCGCAGCACCTCGCCTGCTGACGGCTCCAACTTGACAACTAATTCCGGGACCAACGAAGAATGCTCCGGGCGCCGGAGGAATAGTGGCATCAGGGACTCACGAAAGCGTGGCTCAGGATGTCGCGCAAGTTCGGCGATCAGGCGCCTGGCGCTAGCCGGAATGCTCGCCCCCGCCGCCGAGGCTGCCCGCAGGTGGCGCACTCCAAATTGGGCCAACCCCTCCACCAGAGTCAGGTCATTGACCGGTCCGGCCACAGGAACACTCCCGGGCCTATCTTTCGTCCGCCGGCGGCCGGGGCGACAGACCTTCGCACCAGCCGCCGGCCGCTCGCCCGCTACACCCCGTTATCTTTCAGAAACCGCAGTGGGTCGAGATAGGTGGCAATCACCTCGGCCTTTACTGCGGCCTGGGCGTTGCGGTAGTCGGCCGAGTTTTCGCTGACGCCGGCCTGTTGCAGCGCACGGACCCTGCTCATGTTGGGCCAGTGGGCCGGGTTGCCGCGCAGCGTGGCGGTGTAACCCACGTCAAAGTGCAGGTGCCACGCGGTCGGGGCGCTGGCCGGAGCGCCCACGTAGGCAATGTGTTGCCCGCGCGTGACCGCGGCGCCGGTCTGGACCAGGATGTTGGACCGGGTGTGGCCGTAGCGGGTGTACACCTTCTGGCGCTGCTGGCGACCGTCCGGCAGGGTGACCAGCGCATCCGGGTGTTCGATCACAATCAGGTTGCCCCAGCCGCCATAGGTTCCCCTGTTGGTCACCACGCCATCGGCCACGGCGTAGATGGGGGCGTCTTTGTCGGCGTCCGGGGTGCCGGGCAGGTTAAGGTCGGCGCCGGTGTGGTAGCCCAGCGAGTACCACGACAAGAAGGGGTTGATATCGAACCACTGCCCGACCCAGATGGGATACTTGCCAAAGGCAAAAGCGCCGGCCGGGAAGGGGTTGGCGCGCTCCTGCGCCGTGCCCAGCGGAGGGCTGAACGGGGGCGCGCCCGGAGGCATCGGCACAACCGGCGCCCAGCGCACCGGCCCGAAGGCGATCTCTGCCGGCGGGTCTTCGGTGCTCTGGCTGACGAGGTGCACCCGGCCGCTCTCGGCGTCCCGGCCGGGGTCGAGGTCGTATTCCCCCAGCGAGGTCCAGACGTCAAAGAGGTCGAACATATCCACCACCGCCACGGACTCATCGTGCTTGCGCTGGCCGTCCTCGTCGCGGAACTTGTTGGCGATGGTGAAATAAGCCCGGCGGGTGGTGGCGTGCCGGCCGGGCACAAACATCTCCGCCCGATAGCGGCCGGCAGGCACGTTGGGCGGTATGAAGTAAGCCACATACACGTCGGGGTCCCGGCTGGTGAGCCGGTAAAGGATCCTGTAAGTTTCACCGGTGCTCGGGTCGGGGCGGTTGAAGTTCTTCCACAGGGCGGCCATCGCGGCCTGGCGGGCCGGATTGCCGTCATCGAAGTAGCCAATGGAGAAGAACTGCCGGGAATCCGTGCGAAGGTAGATCGGGTCAGCCATGTGCACCTCTCTGAGGAAATACAGGGGCAAGCCGGATAGTTGCCCCGATTGTACTCGCCGTGGCGCAAAACGCAAATTCGGGGATCGGCCGCGTAGCGCGGGCATCCCCATGCCCGCGTGGGGCGGCCCCTCACCTCCTATCCTCCCTTCCTCCTTCCTCCGGCATCCCCATGCCCGCGTGGGGCGGCCTGCCGCTATCGGCGAAGTAGCGTAAGAGAATCGGGATCAGGGAGGGCGCCAGTCGCTGCCCACAATCACCACCACGTCCACCGCGCTGCCCGGCTCCGAGCCGGAGAAGATGCTTCCCGAGACGTGCATGGCCTCCGCCAGCCAGCGCACGGTGTACGGCTTGCCGGTGTAGTCTACGATAACGGTGGTGGCGTAGTCTCGCCGGTCGGCGTTGGTAACTTCCACCACATTCACGCCTTTGCCGCGCAAGTAATCTGCGGCAAGTGCGGCCAGCCCGGCGGTGAAGGTGCCGTTCTCGACTGAGACGCGCGCGGCCTCGCCCTTCAGCAGCTCCTCGTTGCTCTGCACCACCACCGGGGCATATGGCCCGTCGCTGGCGAAAATCTGCTCGCGCAGTTCGCGGATCTTGCCGGGAATGGGCTTGAGGATGTCCAGCCCGTCCGGCGAGATACCTAATTCCACGTAATTGCTGTCAATCACTGCCGAGTGAATGTTGCCATCCGGGAGTTGCTGGGCGAGCAGGGCCAGCCGCACCATTTGATCGAGCGAAAGGTTGGTGGTAATGCCATCGGCGAGGGCCTGGTACAGGGTCGGGCTTTTCTGGATCAGGGTGGGCAGCATGTTCAGGCTGAGGATCTTCTGCCGCACGACCATGACGACCTGCTGCTGGCGCCGGGCGCGGTCAAAGTCACCACCGGGGGTGTGGCGGGTGCGGGCGTAGCGCAGCGTGTCGTGGCCGTTCAGGTGCTGCTGGCCGGCCGGCAGATAGAACGGCTCGTAGCCGTACTGGCTATCCGGATAGGTAGGGTCGGAGATGTCCTCCGGGTTGTTAATGTCAATCCCGCCAATCTCGTCCACCAGAGTCTCAAAGGCGGTGAAGTTGATGCGCACGTAATACTGGATAGGCACGCCAATGAAGTTTTCCACCGTCTTGACCGCCAGCGCCGGCCCGCCGCCCGGCAGTTTGAAGATCTCGCCCTCGTAGTGGGCGGTGGTGATCTTGTCTTTGCCAGAGCCGGGAATGTCCACCCACATATCGCGCGGGATTGAAAGCATGCCGCCGGTCATGCTCTGGGGGTCCAGAGTGAACAGGATCAGGGAATCGGTACGGGCCGGGTCAATCTCCCCCTGGCGGTGGTCCAGGCCCATCACCAGCACGGTGACCCGCGCCTTGCCGTCCCAGGGTTTGAGGTCGCTGCTGATTCCCGGCGCGCTCCGGGTTGCCTCGTTGCTCTTCACCGTCGGGTCCACGGCGGCATCGCCCGGCAGGTTGCTCAGGCTCCAGTTGGCCACCGCCTCGCGCACGGCCACGAAAATCAGGTAGGAGGCGCCGGCGGTCGCCAGCAAAAAGACGACGGCCAGGGCGGCCAGCGCCCAGCGAGGGGTGGCCCGGCGGGCAGCGGAGCGACGAACGGGGACACGTTTGTATTGCGCCATGATGAGAGAGTGCGTGCTACGTGTTGCGATAGGGTGCGCAGCGCCGGGCGGGTCAACGGGGGCGCTGCGCCCTGCATTCCGCATTACGCCATGTGCAGTTGAAGCCTTTCCCATTCTGCGAGTCTATCGGCCAACTCGCCTTCCACGTTGACGTACGCCTCACCCAGGGTGTGAACACGGGACACATCGCTGCCGGCCGCCTGCAAATCGCGGGTCAACTCGGCCAGGCGCATCTCCAGCGCGGCAATGGCGGTCTCCAGTTCGGCCGAGCGGGCCGTCCGTTTGCGCGCGGCGGCCGCAGGCGCCTGCTTGTGGCGGCCATTCCCGCCCGCAGTCGCGCGGCCATATCCCTCCCCCGGCGCCGGCTGGCCCCCCGCCTCCCCGGCCTTTTCGCGCTCCTTCTCCGCCACGTATTCACTGTAGCTGCCGGCAAACAGGCGCAGGGTGGCCTCGTCCGGCAGCACCTCCCAGATCTGGGTTGCCAGCCGGTCAATCAAATAGCGATCGTGCGTGACCAGCAGGATGGTGCCAGGAAACTCGGCCAGCACGGCCTCCAGAATCTCCTGCGAGCCAATGTCAAGGTGATTGGTCGGCTCGTCCAGCAACAGCAGGTTGGCGCCCTGCAGGGCCAGCCGGGCCAGCGCCACCCGCCCGCGCTCCCCGCCGGAAAGCACACCGATGGGCTTGTTGATGATGTCGTCTCCGGCGAACAGGAATCGCGCCAGAAACTCGCGCGCCTCGCGCTGCGTCATATTCTCGGCGGTTTGCATGATCTCTTCCAGCACGGTCAGTTCCGGGTGCAGGCCCTCGTGCGCCTGGGCGAAGTAGCCCACTTTCAAGCTGGCACCCAGCTTCACTTTGCCGCCCAGGGGCGGGATCTCGCCCAGCAGCGTGCGCAGAAAGGTGGTCTTGCCGGCGCCGTTCGGGCCGATCAGGGCCGCGCACTCGCCGCGCAGCAGCAGCAAATCCGGCGAGCGGAACAGCACTTTGCCATCATCCCGATAGCCGACTTCCAGGTGCTCGGTCTCGATCACCCGGTCGCCGGAGCGCAGCGCGGTGTGCAGCCGCAGGTTCAGCCGGGCCGGCGGTCGAACCGGCCCGTGCAGCGCGCGCAACCGGCGCTGGGCCTCGTCCACACCCATCGGGCGACCCGAGACCTCAAACTCGTCGCTGATCTCGGACCATTGCTTGCCGATAACCGCCTCCACCCCGCCCTGCTCGATCGCCTCCAGCCGGCGGCTCAGGCGCCGCAACCTGCCCTTTGCCTGCTGAGTGCGCTGCCCGGAGATGTTGCGCCGGACGTAATCCGCTTCCTTTTGTAGCCGTTCGATCTCAGCCTCAAACACTTCCTGGCGGCGCTGCCAGCGCTCCGCGCGCTGGCGCACGTAAGCGCTGTAGTTGCCGCGATAGGTCTCCAGACCGCCGGCGCTCATCTCCCAGATCATCGTGGCTACCCGGTCCAGAAAATAGCGGTCGTGCGAGACGATCAACGCCGTGCCGTCCCACTCGCTCAGGTAGTTCTCCAACCACTCCACCGAGGTGATGTCCAGATGGTTGGTCGGTTCGTCCAGCATCAGCAGGTCCGGGTTTGCCAGCAGCAGCCGCGCCAACAGCGCGCGGGTCTTCTGGCCGCCGGAGAGCAAGCGCAACGGGCGCCGCAAGTCGGCCTCTTCGAACCCCAGGCCGGTCAACACCTGGCGGATGCGGGTCTCGTAGGTATAACCGCCCTCGTGTTCAAAGCGCGCCTGCAAGGGGCCGTACTTTTCCAGCGCCTGCTCGTAGCGCTCCGGGGCGGCCATGGCGTGCTCCAACTCGCGCAAGGCTGCCTCTTGCCGGCGCAGGTCAGCAAACGCTTCCAGGCACTCCTCCCACAGCGGCAGCTCTAACGTCAGGTTGACTCGGGAGCGCGTGGCG
>CAYZNA010000057.1:0-8766 GCA_964478665.1 uncultured Anaerolineales bacterium | reverse complement strand
CTCCTCGTGCCACTCCATGCCGCCGCGACCGGCACGCGGGAGCGCGTGGCGTAGCTGGCCTCCTGCGGCAAATAACCAATGCGCAGGCCGCGCGCCCGGTGCACCGCCCCGGCGCTCGGTTCCTCCACCCCGGCCAGCAACCGCAGCAGGGTGGTCTTTCCCACGCCGTTTGGCCCCACAATTGCAATCCGGGCAGCGTGCGGAACCGCCAGGGATAACCCCCGAAAGATATCGTGCGGCCCGTAGGACTTTGCAAGATCAGTGCCAGAAATAAGAGACATCCCGGCGCGATTATACCAGTTTCACCCCGCTGTTTCGCGCTTCGCCCCGTTATACTATAATGCGCACGTAGCGGACTTCCTTTTGGACTTCCTTTTGGACTTCCTTTTGGACTTCCTTTTGGACTTCCTATGAATGAAGACACCCCTCCTACCTATGGCGGCTTGCTGGCGGCGGCCGCGTTTCTGGCCTTTGGCGGCGGGCTGGGCCTGATTCTGCTGGTCACGCTCACCCTGCCCACCCTCGGCCCGCGCTGGCTGTTCTTCGTGCTGTGGGTGATGACCCTCACCGTGGCCGCCGTGCCCTTTGTGCGCTATCTCAACCGGCGCTTTGCCCGCGGGCGCGTCCCGCCGGCCGTGATGCTGCGGGAGGCCATTTTTGTAGCCCTGTTTGGCGCTGCGGTCGCCTGGCTCTTGATCAGCCGGGCGTTGACCCTCCCGCTCACTCTGCTGCTGGCTGCCGGCCTGCTGGGGGTGGATCTGTTGCTGCGCCTGCGCGAAGGCAGCCGCCGCGATTCGGAGGGGTGAGTGACATCCTTTCGCGATCTCCCCTCGGTGGAAAGGCTGCTCGGCGAGGCCGGGCCGCTGGTCGCCGAGTTCGGCCGCCCGCTCACCCTGAACGCCCTGCGGCAGGCCCTGGAGCAGGCCCGGGCCGCCATCCGGGAGGGTTCCCCCCTCCCGGACCCGCTCTCCCTGGCCCGGACCCGGCTGCTGGACCTCACCACGCCCTCGCTGCGACCGGCCATCAACGCCACCGGGGTGATTGTGCACACCAATCTCGGCCGCGCACCGCTCAGCGTGGCGGCCATCGAGGCCATGCGCGCGGTCGCGGCCGGCTACTCCACCCTGGAGTACGACCTTGCCGCCGGGGAGCGCGGCAGCCGGGACTTGCACACTGAACGGGTGCTCACCGAACTGACCGGCGCCGAAGCGGCGCTGGTGGTCAACAACAACGCGGCGGCGGTGCTGCTGGCGCTCACCGTGCTGGCCCGGGGCCAGGAGGTGCTCATCTCGCGCGGGCAACTGGTAGAAATCGGCGGCGGTTTCCGGGTGCCGGACGTGCTCCGGCAGTCCGGCGCCCGGCTGGTGGAGGTGGGCACTACCAATCGCACCCACCTGCGCGACTACGAAGCCGCCCTCTCCCCGGAGACCGCGCTGATCCTGCGGGTGCACGCCTCCAACTTCCGCATCCTGGGCTTCACCACCCAGCCAGAACTGGGCGAACTGGCGGCCCTGGCCGGCGAGGCCACAGACCAGGGCTGGGCGCTGGTGCGGGTGATGGACGACATCGGCTCCGGCGCGCTGCTGGACACCGCCGCCTTCGGGCTGGCGCACGAACCCACCGTGCAGGAGTCGCTGGCCGCCGGGGCCGATCTGGTGGCCTTTTCCGGCGATAAGCTACTGGGCGGGCCTCAGGCCGGGATCCTGGCCGGGGCGCAGGAAATCATCGCCGACCTCAGGCGCCATCCACTGGCGCGGGCGGTCCGGGCCGACAAGCTCTGTCTGGCCGGGCTGGGCGCCACGTTGCTGCACTACCTGCGGGCCGAGGCCACGCGAGGAGGACCGGTCTGGCGTGTGCTGGCGGAATCGCCGCAGGCCCTCGGGGGGCGGGCCGCCGGCTGGGCAGCCGGCCTCGGGCAGGGGGAAGTGGTCCCCGGCCGGTCCACGGTGGGGGGCGGCAGCCTGCCGGGGGAAACGCTCGAATCTCGGCTGCTGGCGCTGGCGGTGAATCGTCCCGATGGATTTGTGGCCGCCTTGCGGGCCGCGCCGGTCCCGATCATCGCCCGCATTGAGGCGGATCACGTAGTGTTCGACCCGCGCACCGTGTTGCCCGAGCAGGAAGCGCAGTTATTGGAGACGGTACGGCAATTGCTGGAAAGGTGAGGCAGACCCATGGACCTATTTGAGGGCGAAAGCCACGCCACGCTGCGGGCCTATTTGCGCCGGCTGGAACAAAACGTCGAGCAAGTGCAGCAGCGGCTGGCCTTTTTTGAGCGCACCTACGGCGAAGAGACCGAGGCGCTGTTTGCCCGCATCCGCAGCGGGGAGCTGGAAATGAGCGAGGAATACGAGGGTTGGGCCGGCGAGCGCGAGATGTTGCGGCGCCTGACGGCCCAAAAAGAGGAACTGGAAGCCAGACTCAGGTAGCTTCAAGCCGGTCGCCGGGCGGCCTGTGCGCGCGGGCGGCTGAAGAATCAGGGAGACCCAATGAAATCCGACCTGGATCGTTTGATGACCGACAAGCAGGTGGATGCCCTGCTGGTGACCGGCCCGGCGTTGCATAACCCCTCCATGTACTATTTCACCGGCGGCGTGCACCTGACGCAGGGCGCGCTGCTCAAGCAACGCGGGTGCCCGCCGGTGCTGTTGCACTATCCCATGGAACGAGACGAGGCGGCCCGTACCGGCCTGTTGACGCGCAACATCATGGATTACGGCTATGCCGAGCTGCTCAAGCAGGAGAACGGCAACCGCTCGCGCGCGCTGGTGGGCGTGTTCAGCAAGTTGTTTGCAGAGTTCGGCGTGCAGCAGGGCACGGTCTCGCTGTACGGGCGAGTGGACCTCGGCCCGGCCTTCCACATTTTCAACGCGCTGGCCGATTCCCTGCCGGGCGTGAATTTCGTCGGCGAGAGCAGCGATGCGGTGCTGGCCCTGGCGGCCGCCACCAAGGACGCGGCCGAGATCGAACGCATGCGCGCGGTAGGCAAGATTACCACCGCAGTGGTGGGCCAGGTGGCGGAGTTCATCACCTCCCACCGCGAGAAGGACGGGGTGATGGTGAAGAAGGACGGCAGCCCGCTGACCGTGGGCGAGGTCAAGCACAACGTCAACCGCTGGCTGCTGGAACGCGGCGCGGAGAACCCGGAGGGCTGCATCTTCGCCATCGGGCGCGATGCCGGCGTGCCGCACAGCGCCGGCAATCCGCAGGACGTGATCGCTACCGGCAAGACCATCGTGTTCGACATCTTCCCGCAGGAGTCCGGGGGCGGCTATTTCTATGACTTCACCCGCACCTGGTGCGTGGGGCACGCCCCGGACGAGGCCTACGCGCTGTATCAGGACGTGCTGGATTGCTACAAGCATGTCAGCAGCGCCTTCCGGGCCGGGACACCCTGCCGGGATTATCAGGTGATGACCTGCGATTTCTTCCGGGCGCGCGGCCACCAGACGGTGATGGACGATCCGAAGGTGGAGAGCGGTTACGTGCACAGCCTGGGTCACGGGTTGGGGCTGAACGTGCACGAAAGCCCTGCGCTCACCCACCTGGCGCAGGAATCCGCGTTGCTGCAGCCGGGCGCGGTGGTCACAGTGGAGCCGGGACTGTACTACCCGGAGCGGGGCATGGGCGTGCGGTTGGAGGATACCGTGTGGGTGACGCCAGAAGGCAGGTTCGAGACCCTGGCGGAGTACTCGATGGAGTTGGTGCTGATGGTGAGGGGGTAGGGGCGGGAAAAGCAAATCAGCGAACGAATCGGTTCAGTTGCTTGACCAGCAGGTGAACGGTGGTGGAAGGGTTGTCTTTCACCGGTCTGGGCGGGGAGTATTGCTCCAACAGCCGACGCGCGTTTCGCATGGCCTCCGGCTGCCGGTTCCCGAGTTCACCATAGATAGTCTCGCTGTTCTTCTCGTATCTGTGTCCGAGGTGTTCGTTCAGCTTCTTGATGTAGTCGTTCCGCGACATGGCCGTGTCGTAGTAGTTGAAGTGCAACAAGTACCAGATTTCAAAGGCCTCGTTGGAATAGGCCACCCGGAGACCTTCTTTTTCGGCGAGGGCCAGAGCAGCATTGAAGCGTTCTGCGGGGAACGAATTGCGATCAAAGACACACCAGACCTGATCGTAGTCCTCATCGCGCCTGAGTTCCAGCGCGCGCTCAACCAGTCCAACTGTGTTATCGCCAAGCCCGTAAACGTCAATCACGTTCTTGGGCACACGGAAACTCCTGAAGTAGTTCGGCTCAGTCTTTTCGCCTTCGCAAACGATCAAGAACCGCTCAACCAGTTCTCGCGTGGCTACTTTTCTCTCGAGATAGCCGCGCGGGCGTTTCTGGAAGTTGCGTTTCTCACGCATTGGGCTGTCCCGGCAGGCGGCGCAGATCACCGATAAAAGGAATGGCCCCGTACCTGCCGCGAATGTAGTCGCTCTCGTACGAGGCGTCGTTGCGCACCTTGTACTCCGCCAGCGAGTAGAGGTAGGTAGCGCCCTGCTGGTCTTTTTCAGTGAACCAGACCTGATCCCGGCGGAAGATCCGGTTGCTCAACAGATTGGTGTCGTGAGTGGTGAAAACGAGTTGGGCGTTGTGGGGATTGGATTCTTTTGAGTTGAACAGAGCCACAATCTCGCGGCTGATCAGTGGGTGCAGCCGCGCGTCAAATTCATCAATCACCACCACCTTCCCTGTTCTCAAGGTGTCTATGATGAGGCCTGCCAGAGCGAATAACTTCTTTGTCCCCTCCGATTCGTGGCTGTCCAGATCGAATATCTCTTGTGAAACGTGTTGTCCACTGGCGTCGAATTTTCGGTGGAATGTCCTGACCACCGTGCGTTCAGTCCCTCCACCTGTGCGCAGAAGAAGATCCTTCAATCCTTCCAGAAGTTCTTTCATTTTCTCCGGCGCGTCTCTTGGTATGGTCATTGCTGGATCAATCTTCTCGGCCTGCAGCCCATCAATTCCCACATCCAGCCTTTTTACGAAGAGGACAATGTCCTCTCTATACTGGCTACTTTCAAACTGCCCCTCCATATATGTGCGGTAAATGGTGTCTTCCAGACCCGAAATCACACCCAGGTTTCTGAACCACGTCAGGACTCTCTGGGCAATTGGACCGTTAAACTGCGCGACGACCGAAAGAAACAGGGCATTGTTTCTCGTCCTATTCTCAAAACCCTTGCCTTCCTTGAATGCCCGCGATACTACGATGTTCTCTGCTTCTCGGGTAAAAAGCACGGCTTCCCGTCCGGCCGGTGTGTGGAACAGCCACTCCGATACGACCCGCTGCGGGCTTACCTCGAATCCGTACCGATACTTCACGCCATCCAGCAGGAAAACCATCTCGAAGGACGATGGCTTTCCCTCGGTCACGGTACTCAGGCGGAATCCTTCAACGTCAATTCTTTCTTCTGCCTGTGTCTCCTTTGAGGAAACCAGAACAAACCGTCTCATGAAAGCTATCGCAGCGACCAGATTGCTCTTCCCGCTCGCGTTGGCTCCGTAGATGGCGGCGCTTTTCAGAAGCTCTAGTTTCTCACTGACCTCGAAAACGTTGTCCTCATCAAGCCTCCCATCCTTTGACCTGATCTTCGCAGCCACCATACTGAGCGTGACAGTCTCCCCGATGGACTTATAGTTCCCGACACTGAATTGGATTAGCATAGCTCACCTGGACAACGCAATAGTGATGATATTTGTGAAATTTTCGCGAATAGACTAACTATAGTCGCCATTTGCCTCGTTGTCAACCGTCAATCCGGACTCCGGACGGCTTGCTTGTCCCAGTCCCTGACCTTTCGCGGGGCCCATCTTTTGCTGTGCTCACAATGGAGGTTATAATCTGCTTTCAGAACTATTAATCTCTGACTATGGGAGCGTCCGTAGTAGACCTGAGCAACCCAATGACTCGCATCCTCGGCATAGAAACCAGTTGTGACGAGACCGCCGCCGCGGTGGTGGAGGACGGCCGGCGCATGCTCTCCAACGTGGTCGCTTCTCAGGCTGCGCTGCATGCGCAGTATGGCGGGGTGTTCCCGGAGGTGGCTTCGCGCCGGCATATCGAGATGATTCAGCCGGTCATCTCGCGCGCGCTGGTGGAGGCCCACGTGGGGTTGGCGGACCTCGACGCCAGTGCGGTGACGCGCGGGCCAGTGCGGGCCGGATCGCTGGCCGTGGGGGTGAACGCCGCCAAGGGGCTGGCGGTAGGGCGCGGGCTGCCGCTGCTGGGCGTCAATCATCTCGAAGGGCACCTGTATTCTCTGTGGCTGACTGATGATCGGGAGGTGGTCTTCCCGGTGGTATGTTTGATCGTCTCCGGCGGCCACACCGAACTGCTGCTGATGACCGGCCACGGCCAGTATCGCCGGCTGGGCAACACGCTGGACGACGCCGCCGGGGAGGCCTTCGACAAAGTGGCCCGCATGCTCGGGCTGGACTACCCCGGCGGCCCGGCGCTGGAGCGGGCGGCACAGGCCGGCGACCCGTCCGCCTACAAATTCCCGCGCGCCTGGCTGGGCCTGATCCCGCACAGAGAGGGCCGCCCCCCGGCCGAGGTGCGGCTCCCCGCGCCGGGCCAGAGGCCGTGGGCTTCCAGCTTTAGCGGATTCGCAACCGCCGCGCTGCGCCACATCAAGGAACAGTTCCCCGGGTTGCAGGCCGGGGTGGACCCGGTCCCCGGCGGGCTGCCGGTTCCCAACCTGGCAGCCAGCTTCCAGGCCGCGGTGGTGGATGTGTTGGCCGAAAAGGCGGCCCAGGCAGCGCGCGAGTTTCAGGCCACCGAGGTCTTTGTAGCCGGGGGGGTATCGGCCAATCGTGCTCTGCGGGCCGAGGTGACCCGCCGGGCGCCCTGTCCGGTGCGCACCCCGCCGCTGGCTTTATGCACCGACAACGCCGCCATGATCGCCGCCGCCGCTCATTTCCGCCTCACCGGGGACGGGGCCGGGCGCCCCCGGCAGGATGCGCTGGATTTCGACGTGTTGCCAACCTGGCCACTGGTGTAAGCATCCAGGCCTCAGGTTGGAGCGGAGAAGGAACCCTCCCTCGCCCAGGCGGAACCCAGGAGAGATGCGATGGACACGTACATGGGACCGAAAGGGAAAGTCTTCACCCACGTAGTGCGCAAGGATGAGGTGCCGGTGCTGATTCAGACCACCACCCACCTGGTCCACGGCCACCTTTACGTCCGCCCGGACAGCCGCCTGCTGGACGAGCTGAACGAGACCGGCGATTTCCTGCCGGTCACAGAAGCGGTGGTGCTGGACGCGAGCGGAGAGGAACTGCACCGGGCCGAGTTCATGTCGCTCAACCGCACCCACATTGTCTGGGTGTTGCCGCAGGAGGAGCATGACGACCACTGATCGCTCAGGCAGTGCGCCGGTCACGCTGACCAACGAGCAGCTTGCCAAATTACGGACGTGGCTGCTCGACCGGGTCAATGCCGAACTGCGCGCCGATACCGGCGCGCCGGGCAAGACCCTGCGCGAGCAGGTTGCCGGCCACTTGCAAGAGGCCTACGCCGCGGCCCAGGTCCGGCTCACGCCCCACGTGCGCGAAGCGTTGCTGCAAGAGATCCTGAATGAGCTGACCGGCTTCGGCCCCATCCAGCCCCTGCTCGACGACGCGACGGTCAGCGAGGTAATGGTCAACGGCCCGCAGGCTGTGTTTGCCGAGCGCAAGGGGCGCATTGAGCTGACCGAGGTGCGCTTCGAGGACGACGCACACGTGTTGCGCATCATTGACCGGATTGTCTCGCCGTTGGGCCGGCGGGTAGACAGCGACTCGCCGCTGGTGGACGCCCGCCTGCCGGACGGCTCGCGCGTCAACGCGGTGGTTCCGCCCATTGCCATTGACGGCCCGTCCATCACCATTCGCAAGTTTGGCGACAAGAAGCTGACCATTGACGATTTGATCGCGTTCGGCTCGCTCACGGCGGAGATGGCAGAGTTCCTGCGCGCCTGCGTGGTAGCCCGGCTGAATGTGGTGGTGTCCGGCGGGACCGGGGCGGGCAAGACCACCCTGCTGAATGTGCTCTCTAACTTCATCCCCGATCACGACCGGGTAGTAACCATCGAGGACTCCGCCGAGCTTAAGCTGGTGCAGCCCAATCTGGTCCGGCTGGAGGCGCGCCCGCCGAACGTGGAGGGCAAAAATGCGGTCACCATTCGCGACCTGGTAAAGAACGCCCTGCGCATGCGCCCGGAGCGGATTGTGATTGGCGAGGTGCGCGGCGGCGAGGCGCTGGACATGTTGCAGGCCATGAACACCGGCCACGACGGCTCCCTGACCACGTTGCACGCCAACACGCCGCGGGATGCCATCAGCCGGCTGGAAACCATGGCGTTGATGTCCGGCCTGGACCTGCCGCAGCAGGTAGTGCGCGAGCAGATTGCGGCCGCCGTTGACCTGATTGTGCAGCAGGCCCGGCTGACCGATGGCTCCCGCCGGGTGACCGCCGTGACCGAAGTGGCCGGGATGGAGGGCAACGTGGTCACCCTGAGCGACATCTTCAAGTTCCGCGAGGAGGGTCGCAGCGCGGAGGGCAAGGTGATCGGCGAGATGCGCCCGACCGGAATCCGCCCGCTGTTCGGGGACCGGCTGAAAGCGGCCGGCTTTGACCTGCGGCCGGAGATCTTCGGCGCGCGCCCGTCGGACATCCTGGACTCGCGCCGCCGCGGGCGATGAGGGGCCGCAACCAAACTCTCACCGGCTTCTTACCAATGTACTCCCCGCGCAGGGCAATCGCCGTTTGACTCCGCTGCGGATTTCACCTATACTGTTTC
>CAYZNA010000056.1:0-14358 GCA_964478665.1 uncultured Anaerolineales bacterium | reverse complement strand
AAAAGTGCAGCAAGCCCAGAGCAATCCGGGCCAAGTTTGGGCTCTAAACTACAGTGAATATTGCTGCCCGACTCGGCGGGCTGGCGCAAGGCGGCGACGTGATTCTGAGTCACGCCGCGCTGGCCGATCCGGCAACCTGCGCGCTCGCCGGGCAACTCGGCGATCTCCTCCCGCTGGCGGCGCAGTTGCGCGGCCTGCCGGATCACTTCGACTTGTATCGTCTCGTCGTAGCCAGGAAGGGAGACAAATCGGCACAGCCTCATGCGCTGGATACATCGCTTGATCCTGCTGCGTTACCGCATCCGGCCTGATTCGGTTCTCAATCATGGCCCGGCCCCGGCGGGGAGCATGCTGCCCGTCGCCGCCGACTTGAACCGCATCGTCCACGCGATGGAAATCGAGGCCTACGACGTGCAGCGCGGCGGCGTGGACTACGACCGGCTGCGCCACAGCCCGAGTTACGCCGAATACCGCGAATGCGCCCGCCGCCTCCAATCGTTTGATCCGGCGTCGCTTTCCTGCCGCGAGGAGCGGCTGGCGTTTTGGATCAATCTCTACAACGCGCTGGTGGTGGACGCGGTGATCCGGTTTGGGGTCAAGCGCTCCGTCAACGAAGCGTCGGGGTTCTTCTGGCGAGCCGCCTATTCCGTCGGTGGGCAGCGCTTCTGCGCTTTTGATATCGAGTATGGCATCCTGCGCGCCAACAGCGCCCATCCGGCCATCCCGGGGCGTCACTTCGGGTCGCGCGATCCCCGGCGCCGCCACAGCCTGCCGGCGCTCGATCCGCGCATCCATTTCGCGCTGGTGTGCGCGGCGCGCGCCTGCCCGCCGATTGCCGTCTACGATCCGGGCCGCATTGACGAGCAACTCGACCTGGCGGCGCGATCGTTCGTCAATGGCGGCGGCGTGAGCATTGACCGCGCCGCGGGCGAGATTGGGATGTCGCAGATCTTCCGCTGGTACGCGCCGGATTTCGGTGGGCGCCCGCTGGCGCTGGGCGATAAACAGCCGCTGCTTGAATTCGCGGCCCGCTATCTTGTGGATGAGGCGGATCGCCGCTTCGTGTTGGGCGGCAAGCGCACCGTGCGCTTTCTCCCGTATGACTGGTCGTTGAACCACCTATCTGTTGTGGGCACGCCGCGTCCCCAATAGGAGAAGACAATGAGAGGACTTCGCAAGAAAACCGCCCTTCTCGCCCTTTCGGGCATGGCGCTGGCCCTGACTGCCTGCGTCAGTCCCGCTTCGCGGGGCGCCCCGCTCACACCCGCTCCGGGTTTAGTTCGCCCGATTGCGGACATCCTCGTCTCCGGGCCGGAGTTCACCGTTCTGACGCCGGACTCCGTCACGGTGCGCGCTGAGACTCGTCTCCCGGTCGTCTGCGCCGTTGTCTACGGCGCCACACCCGACTACGGACAGATCGCCACCGACACCGACATGGCCGGCGGCGGGCACAGTGACCACCATCCGGTGATTACCGGCCTTCAACCGGACACGCTATACTACGCGCGCTTGCAGGGCGTGGGGCCGGATGGGACGCTGTACCGCAGCGAGGAATACACCTTCCGCACCCTGCCCGCCCAGGCGTCTGCGGCCGGCGATGAGATCAATCTCGCCTCGCCGGACGTCGGCGCCCGGATCGTCGCCGTCATACCCCCCTCACTCCCCCCCATTGGGGGGGAGGCGGAGGGGGGTATGGGCGGCGGCGCGGACGACAGTTCGTTCGGCGCGTTGAACGCCGTTGACGGGAATCCGGCCACGCAGTGGTCGTCGGATAGCAACGGCGACGAGGCCTGGATCGAGATCGAATTGACCGCCGAGACGCAGGTCACCCGCATCGGCTTCTGGACGCGCACCATGGGCAGCAGCGCGCAAATCCAGAGTTTCCAGATCGTCACCGACCAGGGCGAGATCATCGGCCCCTTTGACCTGCCCGACGCGGCCCAGACCTTCTACTTCGACACAGACTTCACCGCCCGCCGCCTGCGGTTCGAGGCCGTGAGCACCAGCGGTGGGAACACGGGCGCGGTGGAGATTGAAGTCTACGGAGAGCAACAATGAGCATCGGTCACGCCATGATCACTACGGAAGCCTTGCAACGCACGTACAACCTCGTCCGCGAAAAGTGGGACCCGCACTTTGAATGGGTCGTGAACGCATCCGCCCCGTGGACGCCGCTCCGCCAGCCGCTCGCCCAAACTGCCCTCGCCCTCGTCGGCACGTGCGGCGCTTACCGGCGCGGCGTGGACTGCCCGTTCGACGCAGCCAACCACTACGGCGATCCCTTTTTCAAAGAGGTTCCGGCGGACACTCCACGCGAAGCGCTGGACTTCTCCCACACGCACTACAACCACGAGCACGTGGCGCGTGACGCGGACGCCGGTTTCCCGCTTACCCACCTGCGCCGGTTGCAGGCGGAAGGCATCATCGGGCGCTTTGTGGACCCGGCTATCAGTTTCAGCGGCTTTCTGCCGCAAACGCGGCAACTGGTGGAGGAGACGGCCCCGGCCGCCGCGAAGCGGTTGCGCGATGCCGGCGCGGAGGCGGCCTTGCTCGTCCCCTGTTGACCGCTCTGCCAGCAGTCCGTGGGACTGATCGCCCACGTTTTAGAGGAGCACGGCATTGCCACCGTCTGCATCGTCATGCGCCGCGAAGTGGCGCAGAATGTGAAGCCGCCGCGCGCGCTCTTCGTCAAAATCCCTTTCGGCGCGCCGCTCGGCCCGGCAGGGGATGCAGAGACTCAGCGGGGCGTGATCGTGGAAGCCCTGGCCGTGCTCGGCAGCGCCGCCGAAGCGGGGGCGATTATGGACTCGCCGCGGGCGTGGAAAAGAGGAGCTGCCCCATGACCAGAACGATATTCTTTCGCAAGCAGTGGTTCGCCCTGGCCGCTTTGATGCTTGCGGCCTGCACGACGGCAACGTCCCCGGCCGCGCCCACCACAGCAGCGCCCGCCGCTGCGCCGGCCTCAAGCCCGACCCCTGTACTCACACGCGAGGCGACCGCTATACCCACGCTCGACCCCGACGAAGCGCCGCCCTCCGGTGCAACTTTCGAATTCGCGACTGACTTCAGCAAGCACTCCGTCCCCTACAGCGAGATTCTCTCCGGCGGGCCGCCCAAAGATGGCATCCCGGCCATTGACGAGCCCCAATTCGTCAGCGTGGCCGAGGCCGATGAGTGGCTGCAGCCCGTCGAGCCGGTGGTCTTGTTTCAGGTCGGGGACGACGCCCGCGCCTATCCCCTGCAAATCCTCACCTGGCACGAGATCGTCAACGACACCGTGGGCGGCGCGCCGGTGGTCGTAACCTTCTGCCCGCTGTGCAACACCGCGATCGCGTTCGACCGCCGGGTTGGCGATCGCGTGCTGGACTTCGGCACCACGGGCCGCCTGCGCTACAGCAACCTGATCATGTACGACCGCCAGACCGAAACCTGGTGGCAGCAGGCCAACGGCGAAGCGATTGCCGGCGAGTTGACCGGCACGCAACTGGTCTTCCGCCCGGCCGCCATCATTGCCTGGGCCGATTTCAAGTCGGCCTATCCCACCGGGCAGGTGCTGTCCCGCGAGACGGGGTACGACCGGCCGTATGGCCGCAATCCATACGCCGGCTACGACGACGTGAACAATCCGCCGTTTCTGTATCGCGGCCCGAGGACGCCGGACGCCCTGCCGCCGGTGGCGCGCGTGCTGACGCTCGACCTCGACGGGGAGGCGGTCGCCTATCCGTATGATGTCCTGCAAACCGTGCATGTTGTCAACGACGCGGTCGGCGGGGCGGAGGTGGTCGTGCTGTGGGTGCCGGGCACGGCCTCGGCGCTGGACAGCGGCACCGTCGCGGGCGGCCGGGATGTCGGCACAGCCGGCGCCTTTCTGCGGGAACTCGACGGCCAGGCCTTGACCTTCAGGTACGAGGGCGCGCAGATCGTGGACGGCGAGACCGGCAGTGCGTGGGATGTGCTGGGCCGGGCGGTGAGCGGACCGCTGGCCGGCAAGCAACTCACGCCCCTCGTCGCCATTAACCACTTCTGGTTTTCCTGGGCGGCCTTCAAGCCGGAGACGCGCATCTATCGTCCGTGATCGAGGAGAGAAAACGTGGAGCGCTCTGAAATCTTCTGGGAACTCACCCGCAGCATCTGCCCGCACGAAGCGTGTGCGCGCGTCATTGACGCCCAAATTCTTTTTCGCGACAACCGGGTGATCATGCGCAAGCACTGCCCGGAACACGGCTGGTTCGAGGCCCTGTCTTTCAACGACGCCGGGTTGTACGTCTCGTCGGCCCGCTACAACAAGCCGGGCACGCTCCCGCTGGAATTCGCCGCCGAGGTCGCCGAGGGTTGCCCGCACGACTGCGGCCTGTGTCCGGAACACAAACAGCACGCCTGCCTGGGCCTGATCGAAGTCAACACCGCCTGCAACCTGGCCTGCCCGCTGTGCTTCGCCGACGCCGACCGGCCCGGCGCGGGCCATACCCCGCTGAGTTACGAGTTGACCTACGAGCAGGTGGACTACATGCTGGACCGCTTCATCGCCGCCGAGGGCAACCCGGAAGTGGTGCAGTTCTCCGGCGGCGAGCCGACGATCCATCCGCGCATCCTGGACTTCATCGAACTCGCGCAGTCGAAGCGCATCCAGTACGTCATGCTCAACACCAACGGCGTGCGCCTGGCCCGCGACGAGCACTTCTTCGCCAGGCTGGCCGAACTCAAGCCGTACATCTACCTGCAATTTGACGGCTTCAGTGAGCGCACGAACGAGATCATCCGCGGCAAGAAAGACCTGCTCAAGGACAAACTGCGCGCCCTCGACCGCATGGCCGCGGCCGGGCTGCGCGGCGTGCTGGTGATGGCGCTGGAGCGCGGTGTGAACGAGGAAGAGGTGGGCGAGGTGATCCGCTTCGGCCTGGAGCACCCGGCCGTGTTCGGCGTGACCATCCAGCCCGCGTTTCACTCCGGCCGGTTCATGTCCTTTGATCCGTTGCAGCGCATGACCATCCCGGACGTGCTGGGCCTCATCGAGACACAGGCCGGCGAGCATTTCATCCGCAGTGACTTCGTGCCCATCCCGTGCTGTTTTCCAACGTGCAACTTCGTCACTTACGCCTTCGTGGATCACGGCCACGTCACCCCCTTGCCCCGCGTGCTCAACGTGGATGACTATCTCGACTACCTCGCCAATCGTACCCTGCCCGATTTGTCGGCGGAAGTGCAACGGGCGCTGGAGGGCCTGTGGTCGTCGTCGGCGGTGCCCGGCACGGAGCGGGCCGCCGGACAGTTCAATTGCGCCGCCTGCAATCTTGGGATGGGCCTGCCCTCCGATCTCAACGCACTGGCCGACCGGGTGTTCACCGTCGTCATCAAGGACTTCCTCGACCGCTGGACATTCAACGTCAAGACCTTGATGAAGTGTTGTGTGGAGGTGCTCGTGCCCGATGGGCGCATGATCCCCTTCTGCGCCTACAACAACGTCGGCTACCGGGAGCAAATCCGCGCCGCGCTGGCCGCCCACCCCGGCGCGGTCGGGCCGGGATCGCTGCGGCCGCTCCCAATGGGGGCAGCGCCGCAGGCCAGCCGATGAGTACCGTCGCTGACCCCTCTCTCGCTCGTGTTCGGCCGGGCGGCCGGCTTGACAGAGAACAGGCGCTGGCTGAACCGCAGCCGGGGCCTGTCGCACTGTTCGGTTCGGGTGAGACTTCGCCCGGCGCGGGGCGGGTCTTCGAAGCGCTCGTGCGCCGGCTCCCCGCAGCCCCGCGCATAGCGATTCTGGAGACCCCGGCCGGCTTCGAACCCAACTCGGCTCAAGTGGCGGGCCGGGTGGCCGACTTTCTGTGCCGGCGCCTGCAGAACTACCGCCCCGAGATCGCCGTGATCCCCGCCCGCAAACGCAACACGCCCTTCAGCCCGGACGACCCGGCGCTGCTCCGGCCCATGTTGCAGGCCAGCCTGATCTTCATCGGGCCTGGCAGCCCCACCTACGCTGTCCGCCAGTTGGAGAGCAGCCGGGCCTGGCATACGATGGTTGCCCGCCACCGCCTGGGAGCGGCCATCGTGTTCGCCAGCGCAGCGACGATTGCTGCCGGCGCCCGCGCCTTGCCGGTCTACGAAATCTACAAGGTCGGCGAAGACCTGCATTGGCAGCGCGGGCTGGACTTCTTTGGGCCGTATGGCCTCTCGCTGGTTTTCATCCCTCACTGGAACAACGCCGAGGGCGGCGCCGATCTGGACACCAGCCGTTGCTTCATGGGCCAGGCGCGTTTTGCCCGACTGCGCGCCCTGCTGCCGCCGGACGCGACCATCGTGGGTATTGACGAACACACCGCGCTGGTGGTTGACCTGCAGGCCGGTCGGTGTCAGGCGAGGGGGCGCGGTGGTGTGACAGTGTTGAAGTCGGCCCAGGAGCAGCATTTCCCTTCGGGGGAGAGTTTTCCTTTGGGCGCGCTCGGGCCTTTCCGCCCGGCCGATCCTGTCTCGGGGGTACCCACGGAGGTGTGGAACGACGCCCTGACGGCGCAGGCCCGGGGCGAAACCACGCCGTCGGTGCCGGCCGAAGTGCTGGCGTTGGTGGAGGAGCGCCAGGCGGCCCGCGCCCGCCGGGATTGGGCCACCGCCGACGATCTGCGCCAGCGCATTGCCGCTTCTGGCTGGAACGTGCAGGATACCCCGGAAGGGCCGCGCCTGGAACCTGGCCGACCGACATGAACACCGCTCCTGCGCAAGCCGAACGGCCAGCGCAAGTCCTGAAGACCTGTTGCGCCCGCTTCTACGCCATGGGGCGGGCGGTCGTCGCCAGCCAATCGGCGGCGGAGGCGTGGTCTCCGGCGGCGAGCAAATAATAGATCGCCTCTTCGTAATCGCCCTGCGCCCGGTAATAGGCGGCGGCCTTGCCCTGCAACGCACGGCGGCGTTCGGGCGGCAGAGCCTGCCCTGCGACCCCCGCAGGGGGGAGTGCCGAAGGGTCGGCGCGGCGGAGGAGAAAATCGCGGAAGAGATGATGATAGCGGTACGCACCCTCGCGCGCGACGAAGAGCGAGTGCTCGTCAAGATGGCGCAGGACGTTTTCGGAATCCGCCCGGCCCAGCAGATAGTTGCAGGCGTCGGGATCGAGGCGGCGCAGGGTGGCCGTCTCGGCCAGGAAGGTTTGCACTTCGGGCAATTGGCGGTGAAAGACTTCTTCGGCCAGATAGTTGAAGAGCAGTTCCGAGGGGCCGGGCATGCGGCGCAATAGATCGTCAAGTATGTGCGCCAGTCCATTGCTCACGCCCTCACTCAGCATCTGCACGGCGATGGGCCAGCCCTCGGTTTCGGCGGCCAACGCGCGGGCGGCTTCGGGCGCAAGGCGCTCGCCGGTTCGTTGAGCGAACAGCGCGGCCACCTCGTCCGGCGTGAAGGCGAGTTCGGCGCGGCCGATTTCGAGCAGTTCGCCGGAGGCGCGCCAGCGGGCGCGGCCCGGCAGGCCGGGCATGGAGCGCGCGGTGATGACCAGATGCAGGCGCGGCGGCGCATGTTCAATTCGTCGTCCCGGGCCTCCCGGCGCAGGGAAGCCTTTTCCCCGGTCAGGATAGGTCCGCTAGAAACGGATTGGTCATCCGCTCGCGCCCCACCGTGGTCACCGCCCCGTGGCCGTTGAACAAAACGGTCTCGTCTGGCAGGGTGAGGATCTGCTCGCGGATGCTGGTCATCAGCGTTTGATAGTCCCCGCCGGGGAAATCGGTGCGGCCGATGCTGCCGGCGAACACCACGTCGCCCTCGAACAGCCAGCCGCGCCCGCGCTCGTACAGGCCAATGTGGCCGGGGGTGTGGCCGGGCAGGGCAAGGATCTCAAAGCGCAGCCCGGCCGTTTCCAGCGCCGCGCCCGGCTCCAGCCACAGGGCCGGTTCCGGGCCGGGTTGCATGGGCAAGCCAAAGAAGTCTGCGCCGCCTTTGCGCTGATAGAGCGGGTAATCGCCCCGGCTGAGGGCCACCGGCGCGCCGGTCTCCGCTGCCAGATGGGCGCAGCCGCCCCAGTGATCCCAGTGGGCGTGGGTGAGCAGGATGTGGGTCACCCGCCAGTTGCGCTTCTGGATCTCGCGCAGAATGCCGGCCCCGTTCCACGCGGGGTCAATCACCGCTGCCTCACCGGTGGCGCGGTTGCCAAGCACGAAGCAATTGGTTTGTACCGGGCCAAGCGTCAGCCTGACCACCTCAACTTCCGCGGATTGGGGTTCTGATGGCATGACTACCTCGTAAGGATGGGGACGCCGCGCCGGATGTGACCCCGGCTCGCAGCGCCGGGCTGAAACGCCAGCCGCGGGGGAGCCTATTCCTGCTGCCCCTCACCGGCCTCCAGGCCGGCCTCGCGCAGCTTTTGGCGCAGCTCGCGGGCCATGAAGATGGCGTCAATCAGTTGCCCTTCTTGTGGCTCAGTGATGTCCTCTGGCATGGCTTCGCGGGCGCCGAGCAAAGCCCGTTCCATGCGGTCGTTGTGCTTTGTGATCATACGGACGATGTGTTCGAGGGTGATTTCGCGCGATTTGAGCCGCACACGCGGGCCGGAGAAGTAGCCGCTGGCCTCCATGTCGCGCTCGTATTCGGCCAGCTCTTCCGGACTCCAGTCCTCGAAGCCCTCGGTGTGATCCACGCCGCGTTCTTGCGCGATGTCTTTGTCGGATAGCAATAGCGCGGTGAAGGCCTCCAGTGGAGGTCCGCTGTGGGTGGCAGCCCACTCGTTCCACATCTTTTTGATGGGGACGATGATGTCTTCGTCGCGCTCGAGGTAATGGTGTACCCAGGTGAGCAGTTCAGTGGACATGGCAGGCTCCGGGATGGCGATTCGGCGATTCGGCGAAGGAGGGGGCTGGCTGTTAGGGGCCTGGTTTCACGAGGGCAGGCCAGCGCGGGTCGTCGCGGATGAACTCGAAGACCGCGGTAGAGCTGAGGTTGTACAGGCCATTGGAGGGGTTGCCGGCAAGGTACCGGTCGAGCAGCTCGAAGGCCAGATCGGTCTGGCCGCCGATGCTGGCCAGACAGGCCTGGGCGAAGGTGTCGTCGGGCGTTATCAGGTCGCGGGCTTTCTGCAGGTGCGTAAGGAAGCGCCGGTGCTCACCCTCATGGCGATAGGCCCCGGCCAGCCCGCCGTGGGCGTAGCCGGCCTCTGGCTCCAGCGCCAGCACTTTGCGGTAAACCTTGATGGCCTGCGAGTATTTCTTGAGCAGGTGCAGCCCGGCGGCGACCCCGGCCAGCACGTGCAGGTCGTCCGGGGCCAGTTCGACGGCGCGGCGGTACTCGGCCTCCGCCTCGGCGTTGCGCCCGAGCCGGGCCAGCAGGTCCCCCAGGCGATGGTGGGCGGGGGCAAAGTCCGGGTCGAGTTCGAGGGCGCGGCGGTAGGCGGTTTCGGCCTGCGCCAGCCGGCCCTGTTGCGCATGCACGTGGCCCAGGCTGTGGGTGGCAGGGACTGAGTGCGGGTCAAGCTGCAGGACGGCCTCGTAGGCGGCGCCGGCCTCCTCCAACCGGTCGAGCTGGTTGAGCGCCGCAGCCCGCCCCAGCCGGGCGTCGAGCGAGTCCGGCTGGAGTTCCAGCGCGCGGTCGTAGGCGGCCAGAGCGTCCTCCGCCTGGCCCTGCTCCAGCAGCGCGGCGCCGAGGGCAATTTGCGCCTGCGGGTCGTCCGGGCGTTCTTCGGCGGCGCGGCGCAGCGTTTCCACTTGCGCCTCATGATCATGTGTGGGATTGGGTTGGGCGGGCATGTTCTGTCGTTACCCGGTAGTAGCCGGGATCAGGCATCCTCTGCTTCCAGGGCGGCCAGCACAGCTTCCGGCGAATCGAAGGTCATGACTTCCTGTCGCCGCCGAATGTAACATTGTCGAGTTATACTCGCAGCGTCCTCTGGCGCGCTCTGCCACCCTCTGGCGCACTGCGGGCGCTATCTCGACCGACACTACGAAGCCCCTGTCAGCCGCTTGTTCGCGCGGGCCTTGAGCAAAACCAGGACGTGCTCGATCTGCTCAATCTCGTCGAGTTCGGTCTGCTCTTCAGAGGAAAGCGCGCCCGCAGCATTCAGCGCCAGCAACCGGCGCACTCGCCCCTGCGCCCGATCGGAGACATGGTACTTCGCAACGTCGGTCTCGGCAGGCCCGGAAACGAGAAACTGGATGACCTCCGCTGCGGTCTGTGCTGCCGGCGTGCGAAAACCGATCATGCTCAACTCCAGAACGGCTGGCAGCCAGGGCGCCATCGGCTGCAGCCGGTTGGCCAACCGATCGGGGACCTGTACGGTGATCTCGGTCATGTCTCCCTCCATACGAGGGTGATTATACCCCCGCCGCCTCCGCCAGCGCGCGGGCCGCGTACACCCTGGTCAGCTTCTTGCGGTAACTCAGGGCCATGTCGGTATTGTCCAGCGGGTGGGCCTCTTTGTAGGCGGCTTGCGCCGCGGCCTCGATGGCCTGCGGGGTGAGCTTCTGCCCCACCAGCAGGGCAGCCGCCTGCGGCACGGGCAGCGGGATCGAGCGCACCGCCCCCAGCACGATGCGGGCCTCGGCGCAGGTCCCGTCTGGTTCGAGCCGCAGGGTGACCGCCACGCCGAGGATGGGGAAGTCAATCGAACCCCGGCGGCGCAGCTTGAGGTAGGCGCTGCGCCAGCCGTCCGGGGAAGGCAGGTGGATGGCGGCGAGGATCTCGTCCGGGGATTTGGTCAGGTAGCGCTGCCCGTCGTCCCGGTACAGCTCCGCCGCCGGGATCGTGCGCTCGCCCCCCGGCCCGACCAGCGTCACCGTCCCGCCCAGGGCGATCACCACCGGGGCGCAGTCGGTGGAGGAGACCGCCTTGCAGATCGGGCTGGAAAGAGCTACCCAGCAAGTGTCGCCGTCCTTTTTCAGGCAGAAGCCGAGGGCCTTGCGCCATTGGAAGGTCTGATTGTAGTAGGTGCAGCGGGTGTCCACGCATAGATTGCCGCCGATGGTGCCCATGGCCCGCAACGGCGGGGAGGAGACCAGTCCGGCGGCCTTTGCCAGTGCGGGGTATTTACCAACAATCAACTGCCGGGAGGATACCGCCGTGAGCGTGGCGCCGGCGCCGATAGTCAGGCCTTGAGATTGGAGATTGGAGATTGCGCGCAGCTCGGGAATGCCGCGCAGGCCGATGAGGACTTTCGGCTCGAACTGGCGGCGCTTCATGTTGGGGTACAGGTCGGTGCCGCCGGCCACGTACATGGCCTCCGGGCCGTACTCTGCTTTCATCCCCACGGCTTCGGCCAGCGTGCGCGGGGCGAGATATTGGAAGGGGGGTAATCGCAACATAAAACTACTCTGGTAGCGCCACCCGGATCGGCTCCGGGAATTGGACGTTGGGGACGCGGGTGGGGCCGACGCGCGGCGTCCGGCCCCACGCCTTTTCTTGCAGCGCCCGGTACACCTTCTCCGGGTGGATGGGGATCTCGTCCACCCGCACGCCGGCGGCGTTGTAGATGGCGTTGGCCACCGCCGGCATCACCGGCAGCAGCGGCCCCTGCCCGGACTCCTTGGCCCCGTAAGGCCCCTCCGGGTCGTCGGTCTCGATCAGGAAGGTCTCCATCTCCGGCGTGTCGAGAAAGGTGAGGCTCTTGTAGTCCAGCATGGAGTGGGTCTTGTGCAACCCCCGGCGGAAGATCTGCTCTTCCATGGTGGCCTCGCCGAGGCCCATGTAGCCGCTGCCCTCCCCCTGCCCGACCACCAGCACCGGGTTGAGCGCCTTGCCAACGTCGTGGGCCAGCCACAGTTTGTCCACCGTGTATAGCCCGGTTTCCGCATCCACCGTCACCTCGGCCACGCAGGCCGAGTAGCTGTAGTTGGGCGAGGGGCCGACGCCGGCGCCCTTGAAGCGTCCGCCGCGCTTCGGCGGGGTGTAGCTGCCCACCGAACCGAGGGTGCCGAACCTGGCCTCGGCCAGTTGCACCGCCTCCGGCCACGGCAGCGCCCGCCGCTCGTCGTCAATGCAGTACACCCGCCCGGCGCGGATGGTCAGCGCCTCGGGCGGCAGCTCCAGCTTCTCGGCGGCGGCCTCGAGGATCTTCGCCCGCAGCGGGCGGGCGGCGGCGATGGCGGCGTTGCCGGTCATCAGCGTCACCCGGCTGGAGTAGCTGCCGAGGTCCACCGGGGTGAGGTCGGTATCCCCGGTCACCACCACCACGTCCTCAACGGTCACCCCCAGCTCCTCGGCCACCACGTAGGCCAGCACCGAGTTCGAGCCCTGCCCGATGTCGCTGCTGCCGCAGAAGGCCGTCACCCCGCCGCCGCGGTCAATCTTGATCTGCACGCCGGAGTGCGGCATCTTGTTCCAGTAGATGGGCAGTCCGGCCCCGCTGAGGTACGAGCCGCAGGCCAGGCCGAGGCCCTTCCCCGGCGGCAGCTTCCCGCGCCGCTGGCGGAAGCTGGAGGCCTCGGTTACTTTCTCGATGCATTCGCGCAGGCCCACGGTGGTGATTAGTAAGTGGTTGGTGGTAAGTGTATTGGGCTGGACGATGTGGTTGAGGCGCAGGTCAACGGGGTCGAGGCCGAGGTCTTCGGCGAACTTGTCCAGTTGCACCTCGAGGGCGAAGCGCGGCTGGGGGGTGCCGTGGCCGCGTTTGGGGCCGCAAGGGGGTTTATTGGTGAAGACCCGCAGCCCTTCGAATTTGTAATTGGCAATGGGGTAGGTGACGGTTTGCAGCGCGCCGGTGTAATAGGTGCTGGCCACGCCGTAGCTGCCATAGCCTCCGCCGTCGAGGAAGGAGCGGAAGTGCATGGCGGTGATCGCCCCGTCGCGCTTCACCCCGGTCCGCACCCACATCAGCACCGGGTGGCGGCCGCGGTGGGCGTAGAACACCTCCTCGCGGGTGAGGGTGATCTTGACCGGGCGGCCGGTGATCATCGCCAGTTTGCAGACCACCAGCTCGTGCCCGAAGGGGTCGCTCTTGCCGCCGAAACCGCCGCCGACCGGGGCGGCGATCACCCGGATGCGGGCCGGGGGCAGTTCCAGCACTCTCGCCAGTGCGCGGTGGACGTAGTGTGGGGTCTGGGTGGATGACCACAGCGTGATCCGCCCATCCGCGCCGTATTGAGCCAGCGCGGCGTGCTGCTCCAGGGCCAGGCGAGTGTTGCCCTCATAGTAGAAGATGTCTCCCCGGATGTGGTCGGCGGCGGCGAAGCCCTGCTCCACGTCGCCGAACTCCAGGGCGACGAACTTGTGCACATTGCCCTTGTCGGCGTATTCGTGGATTTGCACGCTCTCCTCGGCCAGCGCTTCGTCAATGGACATGATGGCCGGGAGCGGCTCGTAGGCCACGATGATGTCTTCCAGCGCGGCCTCGGCGGTCTCCTCGTCAATTGCCGCTACTGCCGCCACCGGATCGCCCACGTAGCGCACCCGCTCCAGCGCCAGCGCCTCCTCGTCCTGGCTGACCGGCAGGATGCCGAACTTGACCGGCAGGTCGGCGCCGGTGATGGCGGCGTACACGCCGGGCCGTTCAAGGGCCGGGGCCACGTCAATGTGCCGGATCAGGGCGTGCGGGTGCGGGCTGCGCAGAATCTTGCAGTACAGCAGCCGCGGCAGCACGATGTCGTCGGCGTACAGGGTCTGGCCGGTCGCCTTGCCCATGGCGTCCACCCTGGGCAGGGACTTGCCGATGATGTCAAAATCGCCGTTCTGGGGCATGCAGGCTCCTTTCATCGCCGGGCCGCGAGTTCCACCGCTTCCAGAATCTTGACGTAGCCGGTGCAGCGGCACAGGTTGCCGGCGAGGGCGGCGCGGATGGTCTGGCGGTCGGGATGCGGGTTGTGCTCTAGCAAAGCCCTGGCGGTAACCAGCATGCCGGGGGTGCAGTAGCCGCACTGGGCCGCGCCCAGCTCGGCGAAGGCCACTTGCAGCGGGTGCGGGCGGCCATTGATCGCCAGGCCCTCCACCGTGGTGATCTCCGCCTCCTGCACCTCCACCGGCAGCACCAGGCAGGAGAGCGCCGGTTCCCCGTCAATCAACACTGAACAGGTCCCGCACTCCCCCAGCTCGCAGCCGTGCTTGGTGCCGGTCAGGCCGAGGTCCTCGCGCAGCACCTCCAGCAGGGTCTTGTGGATCGAGGTGTACACCTCGTGAGTTTCGCCGTTCACCTTCAACCTGAGCAGTTGCTTCATCGGCTCCCCTTCTTCAACACGAACCCTGGCACCGCCCGCCACTACAGTCCCCGGAGCGGGAGGGCAGGTGTGACGCGAATTTGCGAACACTTGTACCGCACGCACACCTGCCCCGGACGCAGTTGCCGGGGAGTGCAGGTGTGGCACGAATACCGCAGTACCGCAAAAGTCGCTTTCGGTCGGCAGGGAGTCGAGGCTTCAGCCGGTGATTAGCCGCGCGCCCCCGGCTAAAGCCTTGACTCCGGCGGTC
>CAYZNA010000055.1:0-14382 GCA_964478665.1 uncultured Anaerolineales bacterium | reverse complement strand
GCGCGGCTACCCCATGCGCCCGGCGCGGCTACCCCATGCGCCCGGCGCGGCTACCAGTTTCTCGGATAGGCTCTGAGGCTACTTCTGCTGTAGCAGCCGCGAGGAATTGCCCAGTATCCCGATGTCTGGCAGCGACTGCAGCGCCGCGGCCAGCACCGGCGGCAGAAACCCGAGGGCCGCCAGCGTGATGCCGGCCAGGTTGTAGACCGCGGTGAAGAGCAGGTTGCCGCGCACCACGCCCATGGTGCGCCGGGCGATGCGCAGCGCCTCCGGCACCAGCGACCAGTCCTCGCGCAGCAGCGCGATGTGCGCCGCCTCCAACGCCACGTCTGACCCGGCGGCGCCCATGGCGAGGCCCACGTCGGCCTGCGCCAGGGCCGGGGCGTCGTTCACCCCATCTCCCACCATCACCACAGTGTGGCCCTGTGCCTGGGCCTCGCGCACAATGCGGATCTTGTCCGCCGGCAGCAGCCCGGCGCGGTAGTCCACCCCCAGTTCCGCGGCCAGCGCGGCGGCAGCTCGCTCGTTGTCGCCGGTGAGCAGCTCGATGCGCCGAATACCCAGCGCGCGCACGGCAGCGAGGGCCGCCGGGACCTCCGGCCGCAGGGTGTCGGCAGCGGCCAGCCAGCCGGCAAGCTCCCCGTCATGGGACATAAACAGCAGCGTTTTGCCCTGCGCCTCCAGCGCCGCGACCCGCGCCTGCGCCTCAGCCGGCAGCGGGGGCATCATCCGCACGCTGCCCACAGTGACCTGCGCACCGTTCACCCGGGCGCGCACCCCCGCCCCGGGCAGGGCCTCGAAGTCCAGCGGCTCGGCCAGGGGCAGGTTCCGTTCGCGGGCGGCCGCGCGCACCGCCTCCGCCAGCGGGTGCTCGGAGTAGCGCTCGGCGCTGGCGGCCAGCCACAGGATTTCGGATTGGGGATCGGGAAATGGAGAGTGGGGATTGGGGCGTGCGGATTGGCCACCAGCGCCGGCGGCGCTATCCGCAATTTGCAATCCGCCATCTGCAATCTCAATGTCCGTGATCTGCGGCCGGCCCAGGGTCAGGGTGCCGGTTTTGTCCAGCAGCAGGGTGTCGGCGCGGGCCAGCGCCTCCAGATATTTGCCGCCTTTCACCAGCAGGCCGCGCTTCGCCGCCGCCCCGATGGAGGCCAGCATGGCGATGGGGGTGGCCAGGGCGATAGAGCACGAGCAGGCCACCACCAGCACGGCCACGGTCGCCAGCGGGTCGCGCCGCAGCAGATAGGTCAGCGCGGCGGCGCCGGCCACCAGCGGCAGGTACCACGCGGTAAACTTGTCGGCAAAGCGCTGCACTTCGGCGCGGTGGGCCTCGGCCTCTTCCACCATCCGCACCGCGTGGCCAAAGGTGGTGTCCGGGCCGATGGCTGTGGCCCGCACGCGCAGGCTCCCCAGCCGGGCAATGGTGGCGGCGAAGACCCGGCTCCCCGGCCCGGCCTCGGCCGGGAGCGGTTCCCCGGTCAGCGCCGCCTGATCCACCGAGGCCTGCCCGGCCACCACCTCCCCATCCACCGGGATCTTCTCCCCCGGCCGGACCACGACCATCTCCCCGAGCGCCACCTCCCCGACCGGGACCTCGCGCTCCTCGCCGTCGCGCAGCACGCGGGCGGTCTGCGGGGCGAGGGCGGTCAGGTCTTTCACCGCCCGGCGGGCGCGCTCGGTGGTGAAGCTCTCGGCGTAGTCGCCGACGCGCATGAAGAGGACCACCACCGCGGCGGTGGCCCATTCGCCGGTGACCGCGGCTGCAATCACGCCGAGGGTCATCAGGGTGTGGGCGGTGACCTGGCGCTTGCGAGCCGCCCGCAGCACGTTGAGAAAGATGGAGTAGCCCCCGGCCAGAATCGCGGCCAGCCCCAGCGGCCACGGCAGGTGTTCGCTGACGGCCTCGAACAACCCCAGCCACTCGCCGGCGATCACCACAAACAGCACCACGCCGAACACGATTCCGAACAGGGTGAGCACCGTGCGACTGACCTCGCCCAGTGGGTTGGTTGACTTGCCGGGGGCGGCGGCCTCCGGCACCGAGTAGCCGGCGCCGGCCACCGCCTTGCGGAAGGCCGGCAGGCCGACCCGCGCCGGGTCAAAGTGGATGGTGGCTTTCTCGCTGGTGAGGAAGACCTCCACCGAATCCACGCCGGGCAGGCCGGCCAGCGCCAGGCGTACGTGCCCGGCGCACTCGGCGCAGTCCATGCCGGTGATGGGGAGCTGGAGGGTCTCGGTCATGGCAGCGTGAGTATTATACCCGTTCGCGCTGCTGCATCGCGGTGAAAGTCAGAAAGGCCACCAGCAGAAGGGCCGAGAACATGACGGTGAAAGCGTAGGTCTGGGGATAGCGCAGGGGATGAATCAGCCGGCGTCCGATGTCGGCCAGCACGCTGGCCGGTTGTGTGAGCAAGTCCCAACTGTTCCAGCGCAAGAAACGCCCCATGTACACGCCCAGCCCGCTCAGGCCTGCGCTGGCCAGCACGAACAGCCAGCTCGCAAAATTGCCCAGGTAGGCCCGGACCAGCGACTGCATGATGCTGAGCGAGACGATCGCCAGCGCGCAGCCGGCCCACGCGAAGCTGACCAGCATGCCCACGTCGTACCACAGTGGGATGGGCGGCCAGGCCCGCAGGTGCAACAGGTCGGTGACCAGATAGGGGGCGTTGGGGAAGTAGAGCAGCCACAACGCCGCCGGAAATAGCAGGCCCCACCAGCGGCGCGAGTCGAAGCGATAGAGCCAGACAGCCCACAGGCTGCACCCGTAGGGAACCCAGGCCAGTAACAGGTTCCAGATCAGGAAGAGGTAGTGCGGACTGTGGCTGAAGTGCACCCGACCGGCATACAACACAGCCGGCAACAGGCTGGAAAGGGCCAGGGGGTAAAGGTGGTGGCGGGCCAGAAAGCGATGGGCGCGATACGGCCAGGCAGAAGGGGATGGCATAGGGCAGGTCTCCGTTTTTCCCGCCGACTCTAGCGGGTGCGGGCAGACCGGTCAAGCAATTGAGTGCGGGATGGTACTGTTGCGGGGGGTGGATTCACCCGCCCCGGCGCAGGGCGTGCGTTCCCCACGCCAGCCCGAAGAGGGCGGTGCAGGTGAGCACGATGGTGGCGCCGGAGGATACGGCAAAGTAGTAGGAGGCGTACAGCCCCGCCACTGCCGAGCCGATGGCGATCAGCGTGGCGATCAGCATCATGCGCGGCAGCCGGTCGGTGAGCAGTGCGGCGGCCGCGGCCGGCGTGACCAGCAACGCGCTGGTCAGCACCACCCCAACCGCCTGAATGCCGGCCACCACCGCCAGCGCCAGCAGCAGCAGCAGAGCATAGCGCAACCTGTCCGGGCGCAGGCCGATTACTTCGGCGTGTACCGGGTCAAACGAGGTCAACTCCAGCTCTTTGTGCAGCAGCGCCAGCGAGGCCAGCACCAGCGCAGTCACGCCGGCCATCAGGGCCAGATCGGCGGCGGTCACGCCCAGCAGGTTGCCGAACAGCATGTGGGTCAGGTCGCGGAAGCTGCGGGTGGCGCTCAGCATCAGAATCCCGAGCGCAAACATGCCGGTGAACAACACCCCTATGGCAGTGTCCTCGCGCACCGCCTGGCGCCGGGAGAGCCAGCCGATGCCCAGCGCGGTCAGCAGCCCGGCGGCCACCGCGCCGAGGAACAGGTTCCAGCCGCGCAGATAAGCCACCACCAGCCCCGGCAGCGCGGTGTGCGCCAGAGCGTCGCCAATGAAGGCCATGCGCCGCAGCACCACGTACACCCCCAGGGTGGCGCATTTCAGCCCTACCAGCATCGCCGCCGCCAGCCCGGTTTGCATGAAGCCGTAACGGAAGGGATCGAGCAGCCAGTTCACGGCCGGGCGCTTTCCGGGGCCGGGCGCCCGCCGTTGGGAGCCGGCCGGCCGGAGGTTCCGAGGGGCAGGCCGACAAACGCGCCCGGCGGGGGCGGGGTCTCGCAGCCCTCGCACAGGTATAGCGCGCCGTCAAAATCGGATTCCAGCCGCCCCAGGTCGTGGGTAGCCATCACCACCGTTTTGCCGCGCGCGCGCAGGTCGTCCAGCACGCCGGCGATCACCGTGCGGGTCTCGGCATCCACCGCGTTCAGCGGCTCATCCAGCAGCAGCAGGTCGGCGTCCTGCGCCAGCGCCCGCGCCAGCAGCGCCCGCTGCTGCTGCCCCCCGGAGAGCTGGCCGATCTGGCGCCGGGCAAGCGCGCTCAGGCCCAGCCGCTCCAGCACCTCATCCGTGATGCGGTGGTCTGCCGGTCCGGGGCGGCGCAGCCAGCCCAGGTGCACGTAGCGCCCGGTGAGCACCAGTCGCCGCAAGTCCACCGGAAAGCGCCAGTCCACCTCGCCGCGCTGGGGCAGGTAGGCCAGCCGGTGATGGCAGGCCGGCACCGGCTGGCCAAAAATCAGGATTTGGCCGGAATGGATCGGGAGCAGGCCGGCGGCGGCCTTGAGCAGGGTGGACTTGCCGGCCCCGTTCGGCCCGACCAGCGCCATCCGCGCCCCGACCGGGACCCTCACCTCCACCCCGGAGAGCGCCGGGCGGGCCGCGCCGGGGTAGCCGGCCGTGACCGCGCGCGCCTCCAGCGCCGGGGCGCCGGGCAGGGCCTCGGTGTGGGGCCGGTGGCCGTAGGGAAAGTGGGGGTTCATCTGGACTGCTCAGGCGATGGCCTGCTCCACGCAGTTGGGGCAATCCATCCAGATCTCCAGCGGGATGCGGGGCAGGGCGCCCGGCCCCTCGCCGCGCTCGAACACCGGGCGGTAGAGCACATCGCCCTTCTGGTGCAGGTCGCCGCAGGTGTGACAGTTGGTTTGCCCATCTACCATCACCGGGGTGTAGCCGGTGATCAGCCAGCCCTCGTGCCGGGTGTGCACCGCCAGCGATTCCAGCGCCGCGCGCACAGTCTGGGATTTGTTGCCGTTGTAATACTTCGCGGCCAGCAGTTCCAGCAGTTTCAGGGTGTTGTCGTTCAGGGTGAAGTTGACCCGCTGCATGAGTGCCCCTCCGGGTGTGTATAGCGGTGTGTATGGTAGTGCAACCATGGGCGGGTGTCAAGCGGTTGGACAGCGGGCCGGGCTGCGTGCTACAATTCCTCATTCTTTCCGATGGGCAAGGACATGCAGATGGAAGACAGTGAACTTGAGGCGCTTCTGGCCGATCTCGAATCGGACCGGGTGGAGCGCAAGCAAAGCGCCACCGGTGACAGAGATAAAATCTGTCAGGCGATTTGCGCCTTTGCCAATGACTTGCCGAACCACCGGCGTCCGGGGGGCGTGTTTATCGGGGTCAGCGATAACGGCAAATGCATCAACCTCTCCATTACAGACCAGCTTTTGCTCACACTGGCCCATTTGCGCTCCGATGGCAATATCCTGCCTCTCCCGGCAATGACGGTCCAGAAGCGCACACTCAATGGCTGCGAACTGGCGGTCATTTTCGTTCAGCCGTCAGATGCTCCCCCGGCGCGATTCAAGGGGCAGGTGTGGGTGCGGGTCGGCCCCCGGCGGGCTGTGGCTTCTGCGGAAGAAGAGCGGCGACTGACGGAAAAGCGCCGCTGGAAAGACCTGCCGTTTGACCTGCGGCCGTTTGCCAGCGCTACGCTGGATGATCTGGATATGGACCTCTTTCGCCGCACTTATCTGCCCTCGGCGGTGTCTGTTGGTGTTCTGGAACAGAACCAGCGTCCGCTGGAGCAGCAACTCGCCTCGTTACGTTTCACGACCATTGACGCGCCTCCCGTGCCCACCGTCCTCGGGATACTGGTCCTCGGAAAGAACCCGCGCCAGTTCTTGCCGGGCGCTTACGTGCAGTTTCTCCGTCTCGACGGAACCGAACTGGCTGACCCCATTCGCCATCAGCATGAGATTGACGGCCCATTGCCGGAGTTGCTCAGGCGACTGGATGACACCCTGCAGGCCAACATCTCGGTGGCCTCTAACGTGACCTCTCAACGCCTGGAAATTCGCCACCCCGACTACCCGTTAGTTGCCCTGCAACAACTTGCCAGAAACGCCGTCCTGCACCGCGCTTACGAAGGCACGCATGCCCCCGTGCGCTTTTACTGGTTTTCCGACCGGATTGAAATCCACAGCCCCGGCGGCCTGTTTGGTCAGGTCAACCGTGACAACTTCGGCCAGCCCGGCATCACTGACTATCGCAACCCCCACCTCGCCGAAGCGATGAAAAACCTGGGCTACGTCCAGCGTTTTGGTTTGGGGATACCGCTCGCCCGCAAAGAGCTGGAGCGGAACGGCAACCCGCCACCGGAGTTTGATCCCGGAGACTCGTATGTGGCGGCTACCATCAGGGGGCGGCCATGAGCATCACACCTGTCCCGGTGTCCTCCCGGAAGGACACCGGGACGGTGTTCGGGAATACCGTTGCCTTCTTCAACAACAGGGGCGGAGTGGGCAAGACTTCGCTGGCCTACCATCTGGCGTGGATGTATGCTGATCTAGGGGTGCGCGTGCTGGCCGCCGATCTTGACCCGCAGGCGAACCTCTCGGCGGCTTTTCTGGATGAAGACCGGCTGGCAGAACTGTGGGCGGATGCTGATGTTGCCTCCGCTTCGCGTCCCGCTCCCAGGAACACTGTTTTTGGGGGTGTGCAGCCGCTGCTCAAGGGAACCGGTGACATTACCACGCCGTATCTGGAAGATGTCACGGAGAATCTCTGGCTGCTCGTTGGCGACCTTGACCTTTCCGGTTTTGAAGACGAACTTTCGGCGCAGTGGCCGAACTGTCTGGGGGGCGGCGGACAGGAACGGGCTTTGCGCGTGATTTCGGCTTTCTGGCGCGTCCTCCAACGCGCGGCAGAGGGCAAGCAGGCGCAGGTAGTGCTGATGGATCTGGGGCCGAATCTGGGCGCCATCAACCGCGCTGCCCTGATTGCTGCCGATTACGTGGTTGTCCCGCTCGCGCCAGACCTGTTCTCGCTGCAGGGCCTGCGTAATCTTGGCCCTGCCCTGCGCAACTGGCGCGAAGGCTGGGAAGAACGTTTGAGCAAAAGCCGCGGAATTAAGGTGGAACTGCCTCCGGGCAGCATGAGACCGGCCGGCTACGTCGTCTTGCAACACGCCGTTCGCCTGGATCGCCCGGTGCGCGCTTATGAACGCTGGATCGCGCAGATTCCCCCGACGTATCGCAGTGCAGTTCTGGGTGAACCGGGCGCGGAGGGACTACAGGTCAAAAACGACCCTCACTGCCTCGCCCTACTAAAAAACTATCGTAGCCTGATGCCGCTGGCGGAAGAGGCGCGCAAGCCCATCTTTCGCCTGAAACCAGCAGACGGCGCAATTGGTGCGCATCTACAGGTCGTCAGAAGCGTGGAGAGTGACTTTCTGTCTCTCGCCCGGACAATCGCCGGCCGGATAGGCCTCGCAGTGACTCTCGGCGAAATTGGACCTTGACAATCCGCTTCCGCAGCTTATAATAACGCTTACGTTCGTCTATCTTATTGGAACAACTCGCCGTGAAGCATCATTCTGAGGTTTGCATGTGTACGGAGCGGGGGAAAGGCCACTACCCGCACCGGTTGAGCTGACTCTTGCTCTGACTACTGAGAGACTGATCGGCATAAGGGTAGGACCCACTCCCCGCACGCGCAAAAAAGATACATTGCGCGGCGCCCCGGCGTCCTGCCCTTTTTATTTTGCCAATCAGTCTCTTGCTTTTCCCGCAGGACACCGGGACAGGTGTAACGACCGGCATGACCACACTGACATTGCCCCAACTTGCCCTCGCCTCCACCGGGATCGAAGACCTGGTGGGGAACACCCCGCTGCTGCGGCTGCGGCGGGTGACCGCTCACTTGCCGCCCAGCGTGGAGGTGTACGCCAAGGCCGAGTGGCAGAACGCCTCCGGCTCGGTGAAGGCCCGCCCGGCCCTGCGCATCATCCGCCAGGCGCTGGCCGAGCGGTGGCTGACCCCGGACAGGGTTCTGCTCGATTCGACCTCCGGCAACATGGGCATCGCCTATGCCACCTTTGGAGCGGCGCTGGGCGTTTGCGTGGAACTGACCCTGCCGGCCAACGCCAGCCCGGAGCGGGTTGCCATTCTCAACGCCCTGGGCGCAAAGCTCACCCTGACCGACCCGCTGGAAGGCTCCGATGGGGCGATTCTGGCCGCGCGCGAGTTGCTGGCCGCCCATCCGGAGCGCTACTTTTACGCCAACCAGTACAACAACCCGGCCAACTGGCAGGCCCACTATTACTCCACCGGCCCGGAGATTCTGGAGCAGACTGCCGAGCGGGTGACGCACTTTGTGGCCGGGCTGGGCACCTCCGGCACCTTCACCGGGGCCGGGCGCTTTTTGCGCCAGAACGTGCCCGGAATTCGGCTGATCTCGTTTCAGCCCAACTCGCCGTTTCACGGCCTGGAGGGGCTGAAGCACATGCCCAGCGCCATCGTGCCGGCCATCTATGACCCGGCGCTGGCCGATGAGACTCTGGGGGTACACACCGAGGAGGCTCACCAGATGACCCGCCGCCTGGCGCGCGAGGATGGGCTGTTCGTGGGCATCTCCTCCGGGGCGGCGGCTGTTGCCGCCCTGCAGGTGGCCGCCCGGCTGGAGCGCGGCGTGATCGTCACCGTGTTCCCGGACTCCGGCTACAAGTACATCAGCGAGAAGTTCTGGGACGGAGAGATTTCCAGCGATTAGCCCACTTGCCACCATGAACCTTACACTGTCTCGAGCACTTCTTCGCCAGATTCAGGCCCACGGCGAGGTGGCCTATCCCAACGAGGGGGCCGGCTTTCTGCTCGGCGTCGCCGGGGAGGGGGCGGTGCGGGTGGAAGCCATCCTGTCCCTGCCCAACGCCCGCGAGGCTGAGGCGCAGCACAATCGCTACTTGATCACCGAGCAGGACTACCTGCGGGGCGAGCTGGCGGCCGCCGAGCAGGGGCTGGATGTGGTGGGCGTGTTCCACTCCCACCCCGACCACCCCGCCGCCCCCTCTGAGTTTGACCGCGAATACGCCCTGCCCAACTTTTCGTATATCATCAGCGCCATCCACGTCGGCCGCGCGCTGGAGAGTCGCTCGTGGCGCCTGCGCCACGAGCGCAGCGCCTTTGACGAAGAGAAACTGCTGATAGCTGATGGCGGCTGACCACTGGCTACTGACTATTACCACCGGAGACCCCATGGCAACCATTCGTATTCCCACCCCGCTACGCCCGTACACCGGAGGCCAGGCCGAAGTGCCGGTTTCCGGGGGCACGGTCGGCGCCGCATTAGGCGACCTGACCGTACAGCACCCCAACCTGCGCCAGCACCTGTATACCGACGACGGCCAGTTGCGGGCGTTTGTGAACGTGTTTGTTAACAACGAAGACATCCGCCACTTGCAGGGGGGCGACACCCCGCTTTCCGGCGGCGAGCGGCTGATGATTGTGCCCAGCATTGCTGGTGGGCGGGCATAGTCGGATAGGCGAAGGACCCATGAACGCCTCCAACGGTAACATGGAGCTATCGCACGCCGAGATCCGGCGCGCTCGCCGCCACCTGATCATGCCCGAGGTGGCGCTGGCCGGGCAGAAGAAGCTGAAGGCCGCCAGCATCCTGCTGATTGGCGCCGGCGGGCTGGGCAGTCCGCTGGGCATGTATCTGGCTGCGGCCGGTGTGGGCCGGCTGGGGCTGGTGGATTATGACGTAGTGGACTTCAACAACCTGCAACGGCAGGTGATCCACGGCAGTTCCACAGTGGGCACGCTCAAGGTGGAGAGCGCAAGGGCGCGCATGCTGGACATCAACCCGGATGTGCAGGTGGACGTGTACAACGAACCGTTCACCAGCGAAAACGCCCTGCGCATCGCCGAGCCGTACGACATACTGATAGATGGCACCGACAACTTCCCCACCCGCTACCTGGTGAACGACGTCTCGGTGCTGCAGGGCAAGCCCAACGTGTACGGCAGCATCTTCCGTTTCGAGGGCCAGGCCAGCGTGTTTTACGCGAAGGAAGGCCCGTGCTACCGCTGCCTGTTCCCCGAGCCGCCGCCGCCCGGGCTGGTACCCTCCTGCGCCGAGGGCGGGGTGCTGGGCATATTGCCGGGCACCATCGGCACCATCCAGGCCACCGAGGCCATCAAGCTGATCCTGGGCCTGGGCAACAACCTGGTGGGCCGGCTGTTGCTGTACGATGCGCTCGGCATGAGCTTCGAGGAAGTTCGGCTGCGCAAGAACCCCAACTGCCGCATTTGCTCCGACCACCCGACCGTGACCGCGCTGATAGACTACGAGCAGTTCTGCGGGGTGCCCGGTCACGACCACATGGAAGAAGGCACGGCCGGCGCCGGCTGGGACATCAGCGTGCAGGACCTGAGCACGAAGCTCGAGGCCCACGAGCGACTGCGCCTGGTGGATGTGCGCGAGCCGCACGAGTGGGACATTTCCCACGTTGAGGGCGCCGACTTGATCCCGCTGGGCGATCTGGCGGCCCGTATGCACGAGCTGGACAGCGCCGAGAACATTGTGCTGTATTGCCGCACCGGGCTGCGCTCGGCGCGCGCCCTGGAGTTGCTGCGCGGGGCCGGTTTCCGTGAGCTGAAGAACCTGGCCGGCGGCATCAACGCCTGGGCGCGCGAGATTGACCCCCGGCTGCCGCAGTATTAGGGGTACCAGGGGTAGGCGTGGGGCATTGCCCCACGCCCACCCCATTGCCCCACGCCCACCCCATTGCTCATCCTCCTTTTTCTGGCCTGCAGAGGGCGGGCAGCCCACCCGCAGGATTGTCCGGCACCTTGCCTGCCCCACGACCGCTCCCGTCCGGGTGGTCTGGTATAATTTTTCAGACATGCTCGCTCCGATTAACGGCAGCCGAGCAGTTTTTCGCGCGCCTGCGCGGGCATTCCCGCTGCGTTTTCAGTGGAGGTGAGGATGGATAGATCGGTCTGGCTGGATTGGTACCGCCAGATGGTTGTGATCCGACGACTGGAGGAGCAGTCGGCCGAGCTGTATCAGGCCGGGAAGATTGGCGGTTTTCTGCACCTGTACATCGGACAGGAGGCGGTCTGCACCGGGCTGATTGCCGCGCGCCGGCCGCAGGACCGGGTGATCACCGCCTACCGCGATCACGGGGTGGCTATCAGTTGCGGCATGGAAGCAAAGGTGGTGCTGGCCGAGTTGCTGGGCAAGGCCACCGGTTGCTCGCGGGGCAAGGGCGGCTCGATGCACCTTGCCGATGTAAACCTCAATTTCTGGGGCGGCCACGCGGTGGTGGGCGCGCACCTGCCCCTGGCGACCGGGCTGGCGCTGGCCGACAAATCCCGGGGTACCGATGCCGTCACCCTGTGCATGTTTGGCGACGGCGCCACCAACATTGGCTACTTCCACGAGGCGCTCAACCTGGCCAAAGTGTGGGAATTGCCGGTGCTGCTTGTGTGCGAGAACAACCAATACGGCATGGGCACCTCCCCGCAACGGGCCAGCGCCGTGGCCGAAATTCACAAAAAAGCCAACGGATACGAAATCCCCAACAGCCGGCTGGAAGATGGCATGGATGTGCTGGCGGTGTACGAAGCCGCCAGCGAGGCCTTTGACTTCATCCGCGCCGGCAACGGGCCGTACTTCCTTGAAATCCTGACCTACCGCTTCCGCGGCCACTCGATGGGCGACCCGGAACGCTACCGCAAATCGGAAGAGGTCCAGAAGTGGCAGGAGGACGACCCGATTGGCCGGTTGCGGGCGAACATTCTGGCCGAAGGCGCGGCCGACGAGGCCCGGCTGGACGCGCTGGAGGCCGAGGTGGAGGCCGAGATCGAGGCCGCGGCGAAGTTCGCCGAAGAAAGCCCCGAACCCGACCCCGCCGCGCTCTGGGCAGACGTGTACGTTGAGCGGTAGAACATCGAGGCAACCGTGGCACTGATAACCATGCGAGAGGCCATCTCCCAGGCGCTGTGGGAGGAAATGGAGCGCGACCCGGACGTATTCCTGCTGGGCGAAGAGATCGGCCTGTGGGGCGGCACCTACGCTGTCACGCGTGGCTTTTACGATCACTTTGGCCCGGAGCGGGTGCGCGATACCCCCATCTCGGAGAGCGCCATCATCGGCACCGCCATCGGCGCGGCCCTGGCCGGCCTGCGACCGGTGGCCGAGATGATGACCATCAACTTTGCCTTCGCGGCCTTCGACCAGATCGTCAACCACGCCGCCAAGCTACACTACATGTTCGGCGGCCAGTTCCGGGTGCCGCTGGTGATCCGCGCCCCGGGCGGCGGAGGCCGGCAGCTCGGCGCCACCCACTCCCAGACCCCGGACGCCATCTTTGCCCACTTTCCGGGGCTGGTGGTGGTCTCGCCCGGCACCCCCAGAGACGCCAAAGGCATGCTGCGCAGCGCCATCCGCAGCGACGACCCGGTGCTGTTCATCGAACACGCCACCCTCTACCAGCAGCGCGGCGAGGTGCCGGAGGGCGAGTTTACCGTCCCCCTGGGCAAGAGCGAAGTGAAACGAGAGGGCCGGCACGTCACCCTCGTCACCTACGCCAAAATGCTCCACGTGTCCATGCTGGCCGCCGAGCGTCTGGCGCGCGAGGGCATCGAGGCCGAAGTGGTGGACCTGCGCAGCCTGCGACCGCTGGACATGGGGCCGGTGGTGGCAAGCTTTAAGAAAACCAACCGCGCCGTGATTGTGGAAGAGGGCTGGCCCTCCTACGGCGTGGGCGCCGAGGTGCAGAGCCGCCTGTACGAGCAGGCCTTTGACTGGGCCGACGCGCCCATCCGGCGGGTGGCGCAAAAAGAGGTGCCGCTGCCCTACAACGCCGCGCTGGAGAAGTCGGCCATCCCCGGCCCGGACGAGGTAATCGCGGCGGTGAAGGAGGTCCTGAAATAATGGCCCATGCGGTGGAGATGCCCAAACTCGGCTTTGACATGGCCGAGGGAACGCTGGTGCGCTGGGTCAAGCGCGAGGGCGACCCGGTGGCAAAAGGCGAGGTGATTGCCGAGATCGAGACTGACAAGGCCACCGTGGAAGTGGAGGCCCACCACAGCGGCGTGATACTCAGACAGATTGCGCCGGAGGGCAGCATTGTGCCGGTGGGGCAACTGATCGCGGTGATTGGCGAGGCCGGGGAAGCGCTTGACCTGGCCGCCCTCGGCCTGACCCCGGCCCCCGAGGCCGCTCCTGCCCCGGGACCGGGACCCCTGGCCCCCACCGCGGCGCCCGCCCCGGGACCGGGACCCCTGGCCCCCACCGCGGCGCCCGCCCCGGGGGCGCCTCCCGCACCCCCCGAGTCCGGCCTCCCCGCCGGAGTCCGCGCCTCCCCCCTCGCCCGCAAAATGGCCGCCGAGCGCGGCCTCGACCTGCGCGCCCTCGCCGGCTCCGGCCCCGGTGGCCGCATCACAAAGCGCGACGTGGAAACCTTCACCCCCTCACCCTCTCACCCCCTCACCCGGCTGCGCAAGGCCATCGCCCGGCGCATGACCGAGGCCAAAACCCAGGCGCCGCACTTCTACGTTACCGTCGAGTTGGACATGGCCCCGTTGATGGCGCTGCGCGCTCGCCTCAACGAGGTGCTGGCCCCCGATAGCGACGCTCGGGGGCAGGCCGGGCAGGAAGTCAAACTCTCCGTGAACGATTTTGTGGTGAAGGCCTGCGCGCTGGCCCTGCGCGAGTACCCCAACCTGAACGCCAGCTTTCAGGGCGATACCCTGCTGCGCCACGGTCAGATCAACGTGGGCATTGCCGTAGCGGTGGAGGGCGGGCTGCTGACCGTGGTCACCCGCGACACCGACCGCAAGCCGCTGGCGCAACTGGCCACAGAGGCCCGGGCGTTGATCGCGGCCGCCCGCTCGGGCAAGGTCAAGCCCGACGATATCAGCGGCTCCACCTTCACCGTCTCCAACCTGGGGATGTACCAGGTCGAGAACTTCATTGCCATCATCAACCCGCCGGAGGCTGCGATTCTGGCGGTGGGTAGCGTGATGGACCTGCCGGTGGTGAAAGACGGCCAGCTTGCGGTGGGCGCGCGCATGAAGGCCACCATCTCCGCCGACCACCGCGTGAGCGACGGCGCGGAGGCGGCGCAGTTCCTGCAGGCGGTGCGAAAATATCTGGAGCAGCCGTTGCGGCTGTTGCTCTGAGCGTCCCTGTCGGACCCTGAGGGTCTTCGAGACCCTGAGGGTCTGAGTCACGCCTGGCTTGACAGTCCCTCACCTCTGGGCTAAAATTCGGGCAGTTCCCGGGTCTGCTCTCTGGTGAGAAGCGCCGAGATAGCTCAGTTGGTAGAGCACTGCACTGAAAATGCAGGTGTCCCCAGTTCGACCCTGGGTCTCGGCACCATGCGGGCTTAGTTCAGTTGGTAGAACACCTCCTTGCCAAGGAGAAGGTCGGGGGTTCGAGTCCCCTAGCCCGCTCTGGTTGCAGATGGCAGATAGCCGAT
>CAYZNA010000054.1:5534-14562 GCA_964478665.1 uncultured Anaerolineales bacterium | reverse complement strand
TGTCGTTGTGGAGTACCCCCTACGTGAAGGATGGCGATTACTGACCTTCGCTCTAGCGAAAAGGGCACTCCTCTGGCCCGCAGCGGCTCCCCGGAAGAGAGACACCGCTGGCAGACCAACTCAGAGTGCCCGAGCAAACGATAGCCTGATTGGGACAGGCTGTCAAACCCAGCGGCCCTCACGCACGCAAGATGAGGGCCGCTTCAATTTTCTGCGAAGGCTAAACATAACGCTTGGTTTCGTTGCTTATCCAGCGTTCCTGGAATCAGGCCAGCATAATGCTTGTGCTCCATTTCTGTCCATTTCCGAGCTCCACGCCATCTTATCAGGAACGGCGAACGCGTCGCCGTCGTCGGGGCTGTGGGCAAAGTCGTCGTCGCTCTCTCCTGCCACGACGATTCTGCCATCGGACTGCAGGGCTACGGCCATGCCGAAATCACTGCTGCTGCCGAAGTCGGTGGTCACCACTCCGCCCGTGCCGAAGGTGGCGTCGAGCGCCCCGGCGCTGGTGTAACGGGCCAGCGCAACCCGAGAGCCAGGGCCAGGCCGTGTTCGAATCGGCCTTCGAGGTGATCTTTCACCTGGCAAGTTGTCGGAGATGTTGCGCGGCAGCCGCCGCGCGTGTGTCGATCAGACCGACCGGAAGGCGGGCGGCTACCGCGCCTGCCTCGTGATAGAATTACCCGGCAGCATTTGCGCTGCGCGCGAAGATTCTTGGGACGCGGACGCCCCGTCCGGGGCACAGGCGAACACGGACGAGCGCGGACGGGAACTGCTTTCTTGCTATCCGCGGCCATCTGCGTTTGTCCGCGTCCAATTCCTTTGGTTGCGGCCATGAGGAGCAGCGCTATGCAAAGACAGATAAAAGCATACCCCTCTTCGTCTCCGGCGGCCGACCTCTGCACTTACATCCTTGACAACATACCCGAGGCAGTGGTGGTCATGGACCTGGACGGCAGGGTGCGGACGATGAATCGCGCCGCGTTGGATTTGCTGGGCTACACTGCAGCGCAGGTCGCCGGCGAGCTGGTTGACAGATTCGTTGCAGAAGGAGAATTCTTCCGGGGCCCAGGGCTGGCGCGGCTAATGCGCGAGGGAGCGGCGCAGGGGTTGGAGGCGGCCCTGCTCACTCGCGCCGGCGAGCGGCTGCCGGTCATCTTCAACGCCTCGGCAGTGCGCGACCCCGCCGATGGGGGGCAAGCGGTCGCCATCATCGGGGCGGCGCAGGAGGCGCGCCTGCCCGGCGCCGTCGGCGGGCCGACCGGCGCGGCGAGGGAACAGGTCGCGCTGCTCACCGAAACCCGGCGCTGGATGGAGGAGCTAATTTATCTGCACGAACCCGGCATGCACATCGCGTTTCGTGCTCCCGCCCGCCCGCTTTCGAGTGCGGGTGTTATGAGCCTGGGGCCTGTTCTGAAGTCCGTCCTGGCATTGGTGGTAGATAGCGCCCTGCGCCTGGTCGGCGCAGAGACTTGTTGCGTGAGCTTGCTCAGCCCGCATGGAAAGCAGCGCGCACACGTTACCTGCGCCGGTGTGCATGCCGATTTCCTGCAGGGCTACACACTGCCCGCTGAGTCCGGCATCCATGGACTGGCCATCAACACAGGTGAGCCGCTTTTGGTGGAAGACCTGTCCACCGACGAGCGCGTCTCGGCGCTGAGCCGGAGGATGGGAAACTGCAGCGCCGTCGTTGCGCCACTCAGGATCGGCGAGCGGGCCATCGGCGCCCTGTCCGTGTTCCGCCGGGCCGACCAGCGGCAGCCTTTTGACGAACGTGCGCTGCGCCTGGTTACGCTGTTCGCCGACCATGCTGCGCTGCTCATCAGAAACGCGCAGCTGTTGGACAAATCCAGTCGCCGGGTTCAACAACTGAGGGCTGTCAGCAACGTTGGCCGCCGCATCACCGCGATGCTGGACCCGAGGCAGCTCTTCTCGAATGTAGTGAAACATATTTGCTGTTCCTTCCATCACGCGCACGCGACCATCTTCCTGGTCGAGGGCGAGTATCTCGTGAGCCAGGCAGCTTTTAACCTGTCCACAGGCGAGGCGCCGCAACCGGTCGGTGCGCAGCTCAGGATTGGCGAGGAGAGCGTTTGTGGGTGGGTGGCGCAGACGGGTCAACCGCTGCTGGTGCCAGACGTGGAGCACGAGCCCCGCTATCATCGCCAGCCGGGTATGTCGTTCCGCGCGCGGTCGGCGCTGGCCGTACCCCTAAAACTCAAGGGACAGGTGATCGGTGTGCTCGAAGTACAAAGTGAGCACCTCGACGATTTCGATAAAGACGACCTGATGACGATGCGGGCCCTCGGCGCGCACGTCGCCACGGCCATCGAAACTGCCTGGCTACACGAACAGGTGGTGCAGGACCAGTCGAAACTGGCGCAATTGTCACGCCGCATCGTGCAGGCCCAGGAGGATGAACGGCGACGCGTTGCGCGCGAGCTGCACGACGAGATCGCCCAGATGCTGACAGGGGTCAAGCTGACTCTGGAAGCGCTGACTACGGAACTGCCGGCGGAGCTGACGATGTCGGGCCAGCCCCTGGGCGAAAGCGTGAAGCTGATCGAAGAGGCGCTGGCGCAGGTCAGCGAACTATCACTGGAGCTGCGCCCGGCGATGCTCGACGACATGGGACTGGCGGCGGCCCTGGAGTGGTACGTCGAGCGGTTCGGCCAGCGCACAGGCATCCCCGTGGCCTTCGACGACGGCGGTCTGGAGGCGCATCTGCAGGGTGACGTGGAGGTGGCTGTCTATCGCATCGTCCAGGAGGCCTTAACGAACGTTGCGCGCCATGCGGACGCCCGGCATGTCCGCGTCTGCCTGCGGTCTGAGAGCGCCGCGCTGCAGGTGGAAATCGAGGACGATGGGTGCGGTTTTGACGTGGACACGGTGCTGGGCGCTGAGCGGGTGGGCGAGCAGGGACACTTCGGGCTGGTTGGCATGCGCGAACGGGCCGCGCTTTTCGACGGCCAGATGCAGATTGTTTCCTCTCCGGGTGAGGGCACCCGCGTGGTCATCAAACTGCCCGAGGTGAAATTTGGTGAAAGCGAGGGGAGTTCGATCGGAGACCGGCCCCGGCGCCAATACTAAAGGAGTTCCCATGGGCGCGGGCACACCCCGATGAATGAAAATCGTGCCTATTTTCGAAGGAGGCTCGTAGTGCGCCACGGAGTTTGCGGAGTGGCCGAAGGAGGCTCGTAGTGCGCCACGGAGTTTGCGGAGTGGCGGGCGGTACTCCGCCGTACCTGACTACGAGCAACCTATTTTCGAAGGAGGGGAAGTGAAACCCATCCGCGTATTGCTGGCCGATGATCACCAGGTCGTACGGCAAGCGCTGCGGGCGCTGCTGCAGGCCCAGGCCGGCATCGAGGTTGTCGGGGAAGCGAGCAATGGGATCGAGGTGGTGAGCCTGGCCCAGCGGCTGCAACCGGATGTGGTCGTGATGGACGTGGCCATGCCGCTGTTGAATGGTATCGAAGCCTGCCGGCAGCTCGCCAGACAGGCGCCCTCCGTCCAGACGGTGATCCTCTCGATGTATCCCAGCAAGCAATATGTGCTGCAGGCTCTGCACGGCGGCGCAGCCGGCTACGTGCTGAAGCAGAACTCCAGCGCCGAACTACTGCTGGCCATCGAAGCGGCCAGCCGTGGGGAGCGCTTCCTGAGCCCATCCATATCGAAAGAGATCATTGACGATTATCTGCGGCGCGCCGAGGACGGCGTGCCCCTTTCGGCGTACGAGCGGCTGACGGCGCGCGAGCGAGAGGTGCTGCAACTCATCGCCGAGGGATTTGGAACCAGAGAGATAGCACAGCTCCTGGATGTTGGCCCCCGGACCATCGAAACTCACCGGGCCAACTTGATGAACAAACTCGACATTCACCATGTCGCCGGTCTGGCTCGCTTCGCGGCGCGGGTAGGTCTGGTTCCGGCAGAGGAATGACCAACAAACGCGCCTTGGCCCCGATACGGTAACTGACATCCTCGTGCGTTAGAGTCTCGGCTCTGGCTCCGTACAAAGACACCAACTGGCTGGTGTCTTTTCTTGTTGTTCCTCCGCAGTTTTCCGGATAGACACATGGTAAGAATATGGTTAACCTCTATGTTCCCGGTAGTGGGCATAAAACCACTGGAACGTTGAGCGGGACGCTCTCCGTTCGGAGCGATCATATGGCGCCGCCTTGCCAGATGAGACCGTACAAGATCCTCATTGTTGAAGACGATTCTGATATGCGTCTGCTGACCAGGCTGACGCTAGAACATGGCGGCTATCAGGTGATCGAGGCGCAGGACGGATTCGAAGGCCTGGAGATGGCCTGCGCCGCGTCCCCGCACCTGGTGCTGCTGGACGTGGCGCTGCCGGACATGGCTGGGTTTGAGGTCTGCCGGCGCCTGCGCGCCGCGCCTGACACGGAGCACTTGCCGGTGGTCTTTCTCACCGCCCATAACGATCAGGCCAACCGCACTCAAGGGTTTCTGGCCGGCGGCGACGACTATCTGACCAAGCCTATCCGTCCGGCTGAGCTGATCAGACGTTTGGAAGCGTTCCTGGAGCAGGCGGAGATGTGGCCGGAGCGCCGGCGACCGTGAGATGGACACGCAAGACACAGCCCAAGAACGTGTTATTCAGCCCACGTTAGAGGGGCTGTTTGAATTCGCGCAGCGCTTCGATGGCCGCCAACTGCTTCCGGACGAAACGGCCCACCAGATACTGGAAGCAGTAGCCGAAGCCACGGTTTGCTCACGCGCTGCGCTGATGTTGCTGGATGGGCACGAACCGGCGCTGGTCGTCAAAGCGGCCGTGGGGCTTCCCCGGGAGGCCGCGGCTGCCAATCGGGTCAGATTGGGGGAGGGGATCGCCGGTTGGGTCGGCCAAAACAGACGCCCTTTGTTGCTGCCCGACGGACCAGACGTTCCCGCCGCCGTGCGGGCGGCGCTGGAGCAAGAACAGATCACGTCGGCGCTTTGTGTGCCGCTGGCGGTGGAGGGATGCCTGTTGGGCGTGCTGTACCTGGCCCGGCAGGACGAAGGCGCCCTTTTCATGCAGCGCGACCTCTGGTTAGCCTCCCTGGTCGCCGATCGCATGGCCATGGCGTTGCGTGTGGCCCAGTTGTCCGGCGAGGTGAAAAGCCGGGAGCGCTTCATCACGCGCATCTTTGAAAGCGTCCCCAGTTCCCTGGTGGTGATCGACCGAAGCCTGCGGATCGTCTCGGTCAACCGCAACTTTCTGGACAAGAGCCGGCGTCAAGCGCCGACCACTGTGGGCAAAAAGATTGCCGAGGTCTTCCCGCGCGTGCTGTTGGAGTACGCTCGCCTGGATCAGAAGGTGGCGCAAGTCTTTCAGACCGGTCTGTCGGTAGAGGGCGGGAAAGTGGCCTACCGCGCTCCCGGCGTACCGTCGCGCATCTACTACTACCGCCTTGTCCCCCTCAAATCCGCCGACGCGATAGAGAACGTGATGTTGCTCATGGACGACATCACCGAGCAGGAGCATCTCGGGCAAGAGATGCGGCGAGCCGAACGGCATCTGGCCAGCGTGGTGGAGTGCGCCAACGATCTGGTGATCTCCCTGGACCCCCAGGGGTGCATCGTGACCTGGAACCGGGCTGCGGAGAGCGTCTCCGGCCTGCGGGCCGAGCAGGTCAAGGGGCAGTCCTTGCTATCCCGCTGCGCCGCCGAGCAGCGACCGGTGATGGCTGAGATGTTGCAGGGGCTGGCCAGAGGGGAAGGCGTCCAGAATGCCGAGGCGAATCTGCTGATCGCCAATGGTGAACAAATACCCATCGCCTGGAGCTGGTCGCCCATGCGAGACGATGACGAGCGCGTGGTAGGCATTGTGGCTGTGGGACGGGATCTGACGGAGCGGCGTCGGTTGGAGGCGCAACTGATCCAGTCGGCCAAGATGGCTTCCCTGGGGGTGATGGCCGGGGGAATCGCCCATGAATTGCGCAATCCCCTGGGCATTATCTCGGCCAGCGCCCAGTTGCAGCTGGAGCGCTCCGGTGACCCTGAACTGCGCGACGAGGCCGCCCAAAAGATCTATGCCGCCACGGAGCGCGCCTCGTTGATCATCGAGAACCTGTTGAAATTTGCCCGTCCGCGGGATGAGGGCATGCGGCGGGTTGACATCCGGGCCGTACTGGAAGAAACCATCGCCTTGTTAGGCCACCAGATGAGCTTGCAAAAGGTCACCTTGCAGAGAAGGCTCCACCGCGATCTGCCGAGCATCTACAGCAACTCGGAACTGTTGCAGCAGGTCTTTACCAACCTGATCCTTAACGCCTGCAACGCCATGCCCTCAGGTGGGACGCTTGCGGTGACGACCCGCACAAGCGGCTCGGAAGAGGTGGTGATCCGGTTTAGCGACACGGGGCGCGGCATACCGCCGGAACACCTGCCCAAGATCTTCGATCCGTTTTTTACGACCATGCCCGTGGGCAAAGGTACGGGCCTGGGTCTTTCCATCTGCTACAGCATTATCCAGCATCTCCGGGGCGCAATTGAGGTGGAGAGCGAGATGGGCCGGGGGAGCACCTTTACCGTTCGGTTGCCGGTGCACGACCGCTGATCACCAATCGCGCACCGCCGCTTCCCTGGATAAAAGCGATCTGCTGTTGGCCATTCGGCGGTCTGCGGTCATCACGGTCGCCGGACGAGCACCGGCGACACGCAGGGGAGCAGCATGAAAGGCAACCTTCCACGCATCCTGGTGGTGGACGACGAGCCTGATCTGTGCTGGGCATTGGAGAACGTCCTCCGCCCCGCCGGTTATGCCGTGACCACCACCACGCGGGGAGCGGAGGCGCTGGAACTGCTCGCCGGCGCGCCCTACGCTGTTGCCTTTATAGATGCCAAGCTCCCCGACCTGGATGGCCTGGAGCTGGCCGCCCTGGTCCGCCAGCGCAGCCCACGCACCGCTATTATCCTGATTTCCGGCTATTTTTATCAGGAAGACAGAGCGGTCGCCGAAGGGCTGCAGAGGAACCTCTTCGCCGGCTTCGTCGCCAAGCCCTTCGATCTGAATGAAGTCCGCCTGATGGCCCGTCAGGCCGTCGAAGGAACTTATGAGGAGAACCCCACCCATGGCCCGCATTCTACTGGCGGATGATGAGCAGGACCTGGTCTGGGCTTTGCGGCACAGCCTGGGCGACGAGGGTCATGAGGTGATCGCCGCCTACGACGGAGTGGAGACTCTCGCCGTTGCGCGACGCCATTGTCCCGATCTGGCCATCCTGGACATCGCCATGCCCTGTCTGGACGGGGTGCAGGTCTGTCGTCAGCTGCGCCGGGATCCGACCCTGGCCAGGATGCCGATTCTGTTTCTGACAGTGCGCGGTAACATTGAGGACCGCCTCGCCGGCCTGGACAATGGAGGCGACGATTACCTGGTTAAACCCTTCGACCTGCGGGAGTTGAAGGCGCGGGTGCGGGCCTTGCTGCGCAGGAGCCGATCTACCGCAGAGGCGGGCCAGCAATCGGACGAGGAGGGGGTCCTGCGCGTGGGTTCGCTCGCCCTGAATCTGCACACCTGCCAGGTGCACGTGGGGGAGCAGCTCGTGCAGCTCACGCCTGTTGAGTTCGACCTTCTCTGCCATCTGATGACGTACCCGGGCGAAGTCTTCTCGAGCCGGGAGCTGCTGCAGCAGGTATGGGGGTATCCGCCGGCGACGGCCGACCCCTGCCTGGTGCGCTGGCACATCAAGAACCTGCGCGCCAAGGTGGAACTTGACCCGGCCCATCCAGTCTACATCCGCACTGTGCCCCGCCAGGGTTATAAGTTTAACAGGCGCGCTACTTCCCATTAGGTGACCGACCTGCTCACCGCCCTGCGCGCCACCACCGAGATCACGCGCGAGGCCACGCTGACCGAAAGCGCCGTGCTGCAGGCCGTCAGCGCGCAAATGCAACGCCTGGGCCTGCGCGGCGGCGTCAACCTGCTGGATGAGAGCGGCAGCCGGCTGATCGTGCGCGCCGTAGCCTTCCCCGGCCGCGCACTGCCGGCGCTGGAACGCCCGACCGGCCTGAAGACCCTGGGCTTTGCCTTCCTGCCGGCGCATGTGGAGGCCTACCGGCAGGCGCTGCAGACCAGGAAAAGTACGACGGCAGCGGCTACCCCGCCGGCCTGCTGTGGGCGAGCAGATCCCGCTCGGGGCGCGCATCCTGGCCGTGGCAGACGCCTATGGCGCCATCACCGACGAGCGCCCCTACAAAAAGGCGCGCAGCCAGGCGGAGGCCGTGGCCGAACTGCGCCGCTGCGTGGGGGCCCATTTTGACCCCCGTGTCGTCGAAGCCTTCCTCAAAGTGCTGGGCGCAAACCGGCTAGCACGCTCATCTCACAACCCCAACGCAAGGCTAACGCACAGAACGGCGACTTCTCTTTTATAATGAGCGTGTGGTACAAGGCTGGTGCCTTGAATCTATCCGCACAGAAGGAGGTGAGTCAAATGGCTGTAGAGAAAGCGATTGCGTCCAGCAGCCTGGCCGAAGTGGTGGACCGCATTCTGGACAAGGGCGTTGTGATTGACGCCTGGGTGCGCGTCTCGCTCGTCGGCATCGAACTGCTGGCCATCGAAGCCCGGGTGGTCGTGGCCGGGGTGGACACTTTTCTGAAGTACGCCGAGGCCGTGGGCCTGACGGCAGCGGCGGCGGCGCCGGCCTAGACGCCGCCATTCCATACCGAGGAGCAGAGGCGCAGGGGAGCCGTCCGTGACAAGGGGCATCCAAGAGAGGGAGACCCACGGCCTTGACACTCGTAGCTTGCGGAGGCCCGGCAGGTTTCAGCCCCCTTTTTATCGGCGCACCCCTGCACCTCAGCTCCCCTGGCAGGAGGTGATCCTATGACGCTATCGGGTGAAATGCGCCGGCTGACACAGCACTTCCTGGAGGCTTACGATAGCCGGGCAGCGGCGCGGGACGACATTCGCGTCGCAACGGCCCAGGAGCTGGTGGATTTCCGCGCCACACATCAGGCCATGACCGCCGAACAAAGTGCGCACCTGGCTCAGGAACGCGACCGCCTGGCTTCCGACAC
>CAYZNA010000054.1:0-5434 GCA_964478665.1 uncultured Anaerolineales bacterium | reverse complement strand
CGGCCGCCGCGCTGAGCGGCTTCCAGACTGCGCACCGGTCAATGGCCGCCGAACAAAGTGCGCACCTGGCTCAGGAACGCGACCGCCTGGCTTCCGACACGGCCGCCGCGCTGAGCGGCTTCCAGACTGCGCACCGGTCAATGGCCGCCGAACAGCGGGCGCACCTGGCTCAGGAACGCGACCGCCTGGCTTCGGACACGGCTGCCATGCTGAGTGACTTGCAGGTGGATCGGGGCGACGCGCAGCGCGTATGGCGCGGCTTTAATGCACTCATAGAGCAGCGCCGCGCCTGGGAGCCGGCGGCCCCGCCGCCGTCGCCAACGCCCATCAAAGAGGCGCCTCCGGAAGTGATAGCGGAAAAGGTGCGCGCCTGGGAGCCGGGGGCCCCGCCGCCGCCGCCAACGCCCATCAAAGAGGCGCCTCCGGAAGTGATAGCGGAAGAGGTGCGCGCCGATGATCTGACGGCCATCCCGGGAATCGGCCCTGGGATGCAGGGGCGCTTGAACCAGGCGGGGATTCACACCTATGCTCAGTTAGCCGGCAGCACGCTGGAGGCGCTGCGCCAGGCGATAGGTGGAGACGTAGCAAGCCGACGGGCGAATGTAGAGGAGTGGATCGAGCATGCCCGGGAACTTGCCGGGCAGACATAAGGAAACGACCGCCGACGACCCGACCGCAGACCGCCGTCAATAATTGGCGCCGCGGTCTGCGGCCTCGGCGTGGAGGCAGTGAGCACGCGCGGACGGCGGTGTGGCCACGTTAGACGGAGGGGATTTCTTGTGCTAGTATATCTGCTAGATAGCAGGCTAGGCAATGTAGCACAAGAGGGCGACCATGTATCTGACGAGACGCAAGATCCGCTCCGCTGGCCGCACGAGCGGCAGCATAGAGATTACCCTGCCGGCCCAACTGCAGGTGCTTGAGGGTGTGGAGTGTAGCTTGATGGTGCGTGACGGCCCTCGGCCGGAGATCGTGCTCCAACCAGACCTCTCCGTCGCGCAGACCCTCTTTCAGGAATTGTGGCAGCAGCTGCGCCTGGGTCTGGGGGAGGTAGACGAGATTGGGGACTTCTCTCCCGCCGATCTCACGCTGACCCTCTTCCCGCCCCACCATTGGCAGGAACGCCCTCCCCTGGCGTATGCCGATGCCCTGACGGTCCTCCGGCAACGGGAGGGGAAGGAGGATCGCCGTCCGCAGGCCGCCAGCCGGCTGCTGACTTTCCTATCTGTAGCCGCCGGTTACCGGCTCGGTCTGCAGGGCGCGCTTGCTCTGGCTTTCGGCGACGCCGTGGCCTATCTCATCACCGGCGCCTCTGCGGGGTTGGGCACCGACTTCGAGCGGGGGATGGCCCACCGGACCTTCTGGGGTGCAGGCCGCCCCCCGCAGCCCCTGGGCTCCCCCTTCAAAGATCACACCTGGCAGCAGGCTCGGTCGGGCCTGCGGCGGATTTACGACCAGTTTCGCGCATGGCAGGAAAACCCCCAGGCCTACGCGGTCGCGCGAGAAAAGTGGTACCGGGCGTTGACGGTGGAGATGGGAGTGCGCGCGACTTCAATAGAGGAATTCGTCGAGAAGGAGACACCAAGATGACGGTTGCAACGAAAACCCTGGGTGGGACAACCCCCATTACCCTGTCGGTGCGCCCGCGGTCCGACTTTGTGGAGACGACCACCATCCAGGAGTTGGCCGGGCGAGCTCTGGCCTACCTGGCCGCCGGCTTCCCGGTCCACTTCCGCGGCCCGGCCGGCACCGGCAAAACCACCCTGGCTCTGCACGCGGCCGCCCAGGTGGGACGCCCGGTGATGCTCATCGCTGGCGACGAGGAGTTCGCCACCTCGGACCTGATTGGCGGCCAGTACGGCTATCGCTACCGCAAGGTGGTTGACCGCTTCATCCATTCCGTCCTCAAGTACGAGGAGGACGCTACCCAGCGCTGGGTGGATCACCGCCTGACTACTGCCTGCCGCGAGGGCTTTACCCTGGTCTACGACGAGTTCACTCGCTCGCGACCGGAGGCCAACAACGTGCTGTTGGGCGTGCTGGAGGAGCAACTGCTCATCCTGCCCACCATGAGCAAGGATGACGCCTACATCAAGGTCCATCCCGAGTTCCGGGCCATCTTCACCAGCAACCCTCAGGAGTACGCCGGCGTCCACGAGGCCCAGGATGCCCTCAGCGACCGCCTGGTGACCATAGACCTGGACTACTACGACCGCGAGACGGAAATCAGCATCACCAGCGCCCATTCTGGCCTGCCGCCTGAAGAGGCGGCCAGGATTGTGGACATGGTGCGCGACTTCCGCGCCTCGGGGGAGTACGATCAGGCGCCCACCCTGCGGGCCTGCGTGATGATCGCCAAAGTGAGCGCCATGCAGGACGTGCAACCCTCGGCCCAGAATCCGCGCTTCGTGCGCATCTGCCTGGACGTCCTGGAAAGTAAGACCGCCTTCACCAGCCAGGCTCGGGAGCGACGCGCCCAGCAGCGCAAGATGCTCCTCAGTCTGGTTGAGCACCACTGTGGCTGAAAGGAGCACACCCGAGATGAAGCCCAAAGGCATGCACGACGTCCCCACCGCCCAGAGTCTCCGCAATCGCTCGCTGCCCTCCAGCCGGGCCGCGATAGTGGCCCAGTTGGCCCGCATGGAACACGAGAAAGCCCGCCTGGAGCGGGAGCTGAACGTGTGGCGCGACAAGCAGCAGCAGACTGAGGGGCGCCTGCAGCAGGTCCAGGAGCACATCGCCCGGCTGCAGCAGGCCCTGGACGTGTCGTGGGCCGAAGAGAAACGCGCAGACGATCAGGGGGATACCCGGAGCTGGCGGGAGATACCACTGGAGTATTAGCAGTGAGGTGACAAGATGGCGGAAGAGAAAAAGAAAAGAGAAGCGCAGGGAGAGCCGGCCTTCGATCTGGGCTTCGGCGGCCTGTTCAAGGGCCTGGGCAGCTTCGTTGATTTGCTGGGGGAGATGATCGAGACGGGCGAGGAAGAGGTGACTCGCAGCAGCGAGTTCCGCATCAAAGGCCTGGGCGACAAAGCCCGCGGCGTGTACGGCTTCAGCGTCCGCACCGGCGTCGGCGGCATCCCCCGCGTGCAGCCCTTCGGCAACATCCGCGCCACCGAGGCCGGCCCGGAAGTGACCGAGGTGCGCGAACCGCTGGTAGACCTGTTCGACGAGGAGAGTGAGATCGTGCTGGTGGCCGAACTGCCCGGCGTGGCCGAGGACGAGGTGCACGTCGCGCTGCAGGACGACATCCTCTCCCTGGAGACCACTGGCGAACGCAAGTATGCCAGGGAGATCTTGTTGCCTGAGCCAGTGGCTGCGGCGACGCTGCAGAAGACCTACAAGAACGGCATTCTGGAGGTCCGCCTCCAAAAGGCCCCATGAAGAGGTCCGTCAAACACTTCACCCTGCATAGAATCGCGGGCACGGAACTGCGGGTGGTTTCCGACGTCGAATCTGGCGTGATCCCTTTCATCCGTATCGAAGAGCAGGTCATCCGGAAATATGCCCAGGACCCCCGCTGGCGACAAGAGTCTGTCACGCTTTTCATCTTGAGGGATCTTGAACCCCTGGCTCGACAGTTGTCTCCGGCTGCAGGCCTGCCCCCGGGTGGCCTGGTTGCTCTCCAGCACCGGCCCATCGTAAATCTGTATGACCTCAAGAATCCCGTCTCCTGCCATGTCTTCATCAATCAGGGGGCCATGGAGAAGGAGGGCTATTGGAACGACCCCGAGGCCATCATGGCGCTACTGGCCCACGAGCACGCCCACCCCCTGGCCGAATGCGAAACGACCCGCTCCTCGCGGAAACTGGCCGTGCAGCTCTCCATCGAGACAGCCAGGCCCCAGGCACAGATGGAGCCGGGGAGCCGGCACAAGCAGGTGGAGCAGTTGCTGTCCGTCCTGGTGGACAAGCTGTGCCCGTACGCCCCGCGCGAGGTCTTCGCCAACGAGGTGACCATCAACGGCTGCTTTGGCGAGGCCCTGCTCTACCTGGACCGGCGCAACGTGGCCAATGCCGGCCGCAGTGTGGCTGGACGGGAAGCGCTGCGCCAACAGCTGCAGCAGGAGGCGACGCGGGGGACTCTCACCCCGGCGGCGGCCGACGCGCTGCTGCTCATCGGCGACCTGAAAGGCTACCTGGACCTGGCCTTAGAGGTGGCGCCCTTTTACCGCACCGGGCGTGAGAGCGACGCCCGGGAGCTGGAAGCGGTCCTGGAGACGGCCGTCTTCCCCCATCTGGAGCCGCAGGTCTCCCGCGCCTACCGCGCCCTGCGAGAACAGTACATCGCCCTGGGCGCCAACCTGAAGCCGTCCGAGTTGAGCGTGTGGGGAGAAGGCGTGTTGAAGGTCCTGGCCCAGGCCCTGGCCGAGGTGGAGCTCATCTTGCGGTATCGCTTGCAGGTGGCTGGCGGCGGCCAGGCGTGAAGCGGAGGAGGAAAGCATGCCCAAACCAGAAACCCCGCCGGGCAAATACCTGTACTGCATTATGCGCTCTCCAGCGCCGCGCGAATTTACAACGCTGGGCGTCGGCGAGCGAGGCGACCCGGTCCACACCGTGCACTTCCGGGAACTGGCGGCGGCGGTCAGCGATTCCCCCGTCGTCGAATACGAAAGCAGCCGGCGCAACATGATGGCCCACACGCGCGTGCTGGAAGAGGCGCTGCGGGAGTTTACTATCCTGCCGGTGCGTTTCGGCACGGTGGTTCCCACGCCCAGCGCGGAGCTGATCGAGAAGCTGCTGCAGCGCCGTTATGGAGAGTTCACCGGCCTGCTGGGCGAGATGGAAGGGCGGGTGGAACTGGGCCTGAAGGCCTTCTGGTACGAGCAGGCCATCTTCCGCGAGATTGTGGAGGAGAACCCCCCTGTTCGCCAGCTACGGGACAGCCTGATGGCCCGGCCGGCCGAGGAAACTTACTATGAACGTATCCGTCTGGGTGAGATGATCGAGAGCGCCATGTGGAAGAAGCGTGACGAGGACGCGGAGCGCATTCTCTCCCACCTGCGTCCCCTGGTCCATAAGACGCGGGCCAACAAAGTGGTCACCGACCGCATGGTGCTCAACGCCGCCTTTCTGGTGGAGGCGGCGCGCCAGGCGGAGTTCGACGCGCGGGTGAAAAAGCTCGACGAAGAGCTGGGCAAGCGACTCATTTTCAAATACGTCGGCCCCGTCCCACCCTACAACTTCGTCAACATTGTGGTGACGTGGGAAGATGAGCGCATCGCCGGTGGCGTACAGCCACCGACCTGAAGGACGATGGGCATATTAACCAAACTGCTGACTTTCCCCGTGACGGGCCCCATCTGGGGCGTCGTCTGGCTCGCCCGGAAAGTGGCCGAGCAGGCGGAGCGAGAATTATATGACGCGGACGCTATCCAGGGCCAGCTCATGGAGCTGGAGCTGCGCTACGACCTGGGGGAGATCGGCGAAGAAG
>CAYZNA010000053.1:0-14699 GCA_964478665.1 uncultured Anaerolineales bacterium | reverse complement strand
TTCAGGCGGGCCATCACGGTTTCCTCGGCCACGTGGGCGGAGGCGTCGTAGCCGGTGTAGGTCCACTGCGCCTGCAGTAGGCCAATGGCAAACACCAGAAAGAATGGGGCGGCCTTGTAAATGCTGGTCAGGAAGGGGAGCAGGGCAAACAGCGGCGAGGGAATTACGAACAGGGGTTCAAGCGTGATGGGGTTGCCCATGTACAGGGCCGGGGCGGTCTGGCCGCTGGCGAGGGCCGCCGAGGAGAAGTCGTACGGGTTGGTGGTGTTCACGAACTGGAACGCGAACGACAGCGGGTTGTGGGTCTTGCCGAAGACAGTGAGCAGCAGGGCGATGATGGCCACGCCGCCGACGTGCCACCACACGCTGAAATCGCTCAGCCGCGCCGTGAGTTTGATGCCGAAGATGTTGATGAGCATCTGCGGAATCATGATGAGCACCATCACAAAAACGTAGAAGTACCAGTTGGTGCTGGCGGTGAGGCCGAAGATCTTGGTGACCGCGCCCACGATGTAGATGGCGGCGGCAATGTTGATGCCGGAGGTGATGGTGATCTGGCCGATCATGTTGAACCATGCCGTCACCCACGCCCAGCGGTGGCCTCCTAGTTTGTGCGCCCAGAAGTACAGGCCGCCGGCAGTGGGGTAGGCGGAGGCCAGTTCGGCCATGCTGGCTGCGATAATCATCACGAAGATGCTCACCAGCGGCCAGCCGATGGTATTGATGACCGGCCCAGCGAAGCGCAGCCCGAAGCCGTAGAGCAGGATAGCCCCTGTGAGAATGGAGATGATCGAGAACGAGATGGCGAAGTTCGAGAACCCTCCCATCTCCCGGAACAACTGCTGGGCGTACCCCAGTCCGTGCAGAGTCTTGACGTCCTCACGGATAATCTCGTCGCGTGACTTGCCCTTCATGTCTACCATGGTGCGATTTCCTCCTGCGCCGCGCGCGGCGGCTGCTCAACGTGGACTTTCTAGCGAACTGGACGTTCAGGCAGTGAGAAGGAACGAATAGGCACTGCGCCGCTCGCGCTTTCTTCTCGGCGCAAATGGCGCGCTCAGATCATAGGGACATCACCTCCTTCTGGAGCCGCGAAGCCGCGCTGTGGGCGGGGCGGCGATATGTATGGTTAACCCCGGCGTGGGCAGGCAGGATACGGCCCTACCCCCTCACCCTCTCCCCCCTCGCGTCCCACAGCGGCTCGCGTTCCACCACCGCCGGTATCTCCACCCCAAAGCACTCCACCGTCAGCCGCGTACCGGGTTTTGCCAGCGCTACCGGCAGGTAGCCGCAGGCGATGCTCTTGCCCACCGAGTAGCCGTATCCGCCGGAGGTCACCCACCCGACCACCTGCCCCTCGTGCCGGATGGGTTCGCTGCCAAAGGTCACGGTGTTCGGGTCGGCCAACGTCAGGCAGCACAATCGCTGCCTTGTGCCTTCCGCCTTCTGCCGCCTCAGCGCCTCGCGCCCGATGAAGTCCACCCCCTTCTCCAGCGCCACCGCGAAGCCCAGCCCGGCCTCGAACGGGGTGTAGTCCGGGGTGATGTCGGCGCTCCAGTAGCGGTAGCCCTTCTCCAGCCGCAGGCTGTCAATGGCCTTGTACCCGGCGGCCACCATGCCGAACGGCTGCCCGGCCTCCCACAGCGTATCCCACAACTGCTGGCCGTACTCGGTGGGCGCGTAAAACTCCCAGCCCAGTTCGCCCACGTAGGTCACACGCAGGGCCAGCGCCGGGACGCTGCCGATAGTGATGTTCCGCGCGGTCATGTACGGGAAAGCGGCGTTGCCGAAGGCGTCGGCGCGCGTCACCTTCTGCAGGATGTCGCGGGCGCGCGGTCCCCACAGCCCAAAGCAGGTGCGGCTGGAGGTGATGTCGTTGATGAACGCCGAGCCATCGGTCGGGGCGTTCAACCGCAGATACGAAAGGTCGTGGGTGCCGAAGGCCGTGCCGGTCACGATCATAAAGCAGTCGGGCGCGAGGCGGGTGACGGTGAAATCACACTCAATGCCGCCGCGCGGGTTGAGCATTTGCGTATAAACGACCGTGCCCACCGGCTTGTCCACGTCGTTAGCGCACAGGCGCTGCAGCAAAGCCAGCGCCCCCGGCCCCAGCACTTCGATCTTGCTGAAGGAAGTTTCGTCGAACAGCCCGGCCCGTTCCCGCGTGGCGACGTGCTCGGCCCCGATGGCGGGTGACCAGTGATGCCGCCCCCAGCCTTTCGGCCCGTGCCCGTGACGGGCGGCGGCCTCGTTGGGGGCGAACCAGTTGGGCCGCTCCCAGCCGCCCTTCTCGCCCCAAACCGCGCCCAGTTCCCGCAGCCGGTGGTAGGCCGGCGAAAGGCGCAGCGGGCGAGCCGACTGCCGTTCCTCGGCGGGGTAGTGGATGTCGTAATACTGGGAATAGGTTTCGACGGTGCGGGCCAGGGTGTACTGCTGGCTGGCGTAGTGGTTGCCGAAGCGCCGCACGTCGAGCCGCCACATATCCCATTCGGGGTGGCCGTCAATAATCCACTCCGCCATCACCTTGCCGATGCCGCCCGCCCCGGCCAGCCCGTGAGCACAGAAGGCGCACGCCACCCAGAAGCCGCGTACCGCCGTCGGGCCGAGCAAGTACTCGGCGTCCGGGGTGAAGCCCTCCGGCCCGTTCAGCAGTTGCACGATCTCGGCGGTCTCCAGCGAGGGCACACGCCCGATGGCTGCCTCCATCAGCGGGGTGAAGCGCTCCCAGTCCGGCTCCAGCAGTTTGAAATTGAAATCGCGCGGGATGCCGTCCAGCGCCCAGGCCTTCGGCTGGCGCTCGTAGCCCCCGGCAATCAGGCCGCCCACCTCCTCGCGGAAGTACACGAGGTTATCCGGGTCGCGCATGGTGGGCAGGCCCTGCGGCTGGCCGGGGATGGGTCTGGTGATGAGATACAGGTGGGCCATGGGGATGATGGGCAAGCTGATGCCCGCCATGCGGGCGATTTCCCCGCCCCACTGCCCGGCGGCGTTGACCACCACCCCGGTCTGAATCGGCCCCCGGTCGGTGACTACTTCCCGGACGGCATTTCCCTCCACCCGGACCGCTTCCACCCGCGTCCCGGTCAGGAACCTGGCCCCCCGGCTTTTGGCCCCGGTGACGAGGGCGTTGGTGAGGCCGGTGGGATCGAGGTAGCCGTCGGTGGGCAGGAACACTCCGCCCCGCAGGCTATCGAGCGACATGGGTGGGAACAGGTCGCCGCACTCCTTCGGGCCGAGCATTTCCAGCGGCATGCCGAAGGCCCGTGAGTAGCCCACAATGCGCTTGAGTTCCTCCATCCGCGCGGCGGAGGAGGCAATGCGCAGACTGCCCACTTCGCGCCAGCCGGGGTCAACCCCGGTCAGGTCTTTCAGTCTGCGGTACAGGTCGGTGCTGTAGCGCATCATCCTGGTCAGGCTGGAGGAAGTGCGCAGTTGCCCCACCAGCCCGGCGGAGTGAAAGGTGGAGCCGCTGGTCAGTTCGTGGCGCTCCACCACCACCACATCCCGCCAGCCCATCTCGGTCAGGTGGTAGGCAATACTGCACCCGCCAACCCCGCCGCCGATGATGACGGCCTGTGCGTGAGAGGGAAAGTCAGACAAGTTCCGGGACTCCTTGACACGAACTTGCGCGTGGCGTATCCTGTCGGCGCGGTCGCGAGACCACGTTCACTGCGGAAACCCTTGACCCGGACGGGCAAGGGTTTCGCGCTTAACTTGACAGGCACTTTCTGCTTGTGTTATTCTGTGCTCACTACGGTTGTAAGGCCGTGCTCACTGCGGGAGCCCCTTTCCAGCGTGCTGGACAGGGGCTTCGCGCTTTAAAGCGGCTGTCTCTTCGCCTCTTCGCCGCATTTTGACAGGCTGACTTTTCTGTGTTACTATGTAGGTCCGGTCGCAAGACCGCGTTTCTGCGGAGGCCCCCAACCCGCTATTGGGTAGGGGGCTTCGCGCTTCTCGCGGCCAAACTGCTGCTTGACAAACATTTCTCAATTATGGTACTCTGAACGTGCAGCCGCGAGGCTGTATTGCTGCGGAAACCCTTGACCCGAACGGGCAAGGGTTTCGCGCTTAACTTGACAGACACTTTCTGATTGTGTTATTCTGTAATCACTACGGTTGTAAGGCCGTTCTCACGGCGGGAGCCCCTTTCCAGCGTGCTGGACAGGGGCTTCGCGCTTAATCTGTCCTGCGCTTTTTCAAAACGCGGCGGCTGAGTTGAGTTACGTCGCGATAGTGGTTGGCCGAGGCAATCAACTCTTTGGAGATGTGGCCGCGCAATGAGCAGACGACCACGGCCTTGCCTTTCGATTGGAGCCGCTTTACCAGTGCATGAAAGTCGCTATCGCCGGAGAACAATACCAACGTGTCGTAGTTCGTCAGCCAATCCATAGCGTCGAGTGTAATCTCAACGTCAAAGTTGGCTTTCCGGTAGGTGCTGCCCCGGTCGGAAATGACTTTCACAGGCTTGCTCACAATCCAGTACCCGTAATAGGTGAGCAGGCGGAAGATATTGGCGTGACTGCCACTCTGGGATTCAACCGAGTAATAGACGATTCGGTAGAGTCTGGTTTCTGCGCGGAAGAAGTTTGCCAGCGGGCGGTAACTCACCTTGAATCCCAGATCCTCGGCCCCCTTGTTCAAGTTCGCCGCGTCAATCAGCACCAGCACCCGCCCGAACGCCCCCCAATCCATCACTCCTCGCCCTGCCACACCGAACCCGGCCGGGCCATTTCCGCCACGATGTCGGAGGTGGAAATCAGGCCGAGGGGCATAGAGTCCGGCTCGGCGGGGTTCACCACCAGCAGGCGATGGACGTGGTGGTGAATCATCCGGTCGGCGGCCTCGCGCAGGCTGGCCGTCGGCGCGATGGTCAGCGGCGGATGCATGATTGGTGTAACTATCGTTTCGTCGTCACAGCCATCCGCGCAGAACGCCAGCAGGTCCAGCCCGGTGACCACTCCTTTCAACTTGCCGCCGGCCGACAGCACCACCACCGAGCGCGAATGGCGCTCGATCATCGCCCGGGCTGCATCCTTCAGCCGCGTATTCTCCCGGCAAACCACAATCCCGCGCGACATGACCTCGGCCACCGTCCGCCCCCCGGCCGGGACATCCGCCAATCCGGCGACCAAATCGGAAACCGAGATCACCCCCACGGCCCGGCCTTCCTCAGTGACAATCAGCCGGTGGAGCCGCCCGGCCAGCATTCGGCTGGCGGCCTCCCCCGCCGGGGCCGCGGCCTCGATGGTGGCCGGCGGGGCCGACATCAGTTCCCCGGCGGTCATGCGGCGCAGGGTGGCCAGGCTGTCCGGGTCGGCGGAAAGCCATTCCCCGGCCAGCAGGTCCATGTCGGAGAGGATGCCGAGGGGCGCGCCGTCCGGCCCGGCCACAAGCAGGGCGTGTACCCGGTGGCGGGCGAGCAGGGTGGCGGCCTGCCCGAGGGTGGCCTCCGGGGGGCAGGTCATCAGCCCCCGGCGCATGATGTCACGCACCAACAACCTCATCCTTGTTCCTCCACCCGACCTCCTCCGGACATGCGTATGCCCGGACTACCTGCCCACCTGTCTACCTGTCTACCCGACCACCCGACCATCGGGGCATGGGGATGCCCCGACTACCCGACCCCCCGACCATCGGGGCATGAGGATGCCCCGACTACCCGACCCCCCGACCATCGGGGCATGGGGATGCCCCGACTACCCGACCCTTCGGCGACCACCCGACCACCCGACCCCCCGACCACCTGACTACTTGACTTCTTCCACATCCTTGTACCATTTGACGCGGTCGCCCACGCGCGCGCGCAATCGCCACGCGAGCGGCTTCGGCTCGGTTTCGAGGCGCGCCAGCGCGGCCTCCACCTGAGCGCCCACGTGGGCCTTTTGCTCCCCGCTCAGTTGGGGATAGCCCTGCGCCAGTTGCCGCACTTTGTTCAGATTCATGGTGGTGGTGCGCCACAGCCCCCAGTCGTCGGCGCACAGCTTTGCCACCCGGCCGATGTTTACCGTTTCCGCGTCGCCATCGCCCAACGGATGCTCCAACAGCAGCATGATGGTGTCAATCACGTCCTTCTCGTTGATCCGCACAATCTGCATTTTCTCCAGCAGCAGTTCGGCCAGTGGGATGGTGGGAGAGTCGGCCTCCAGGCGGCCGTTCCAGCGGATCACGTGGCAGAAGTCCAGCTTGTCGTAAAACACATCCACGTGCAGGCCGCTGCCGGGGTTCTCGAAGATGGCCCGGCTGCCCTCGGTGACTACGAAGACCTCGCGGTCCTCGCTGTACCCCAGTTCGGTCACCAGTTCGCGGATGGGGGTGGCCTGGCGGCCATAGCCGGCAAAGTCAATATCGGTGTAGGCCCGGCCCATCTCGGCCTGCAAATAACCGTATCGCGGGCAGTGGGCTTGAAAAGCGAGCGAGCCGAGCAACCGCAGGGTCAGCCCGGCCCGATCTCCGGCACCCACAATCCGCCGCACTTCATCTTCGAACATTGCGCGTTCAGCGCTGCTCTGGGCGCTCATGCCAACCGGGGTGGCGTTCATGCCTGCGCATTATATGAGAAAAACCGAAACTTGCAAATCGGGAAAAAATAGCCCATAATGAGGGCGCGCTCAAGCAAATTCGTGCAAAAATACGCAAACGGTAGGACTTCGGTGCCATTGTGACCAGGAACCTGATCCCCGCGCAGCGGCGCAGATGGATATTGGAGCATCTGGAACTACACCAGATTGTGCAGAGCACGGCTGTGAGCGATCTGCTGGGCGTGTCGGAGGCCACCGTCCGGCGCGATCTGGAGGAGCTGGAGGGGCAGGGCCTGCTGGAGCGCACACGGGGCGGCGCGGTGCGCAGTCAGCGCTTGCCGCACGAGCCGGAATACCGGCACAGCGAGCTGGCTCATCCCGAGGAGAAGCGCTGGATTGGGGCGCTGGCGGCCGGACTGATCGAGAGCGGCGACATCATCTTTGTCAACAGCGGCACTACCACCACGCAGGTGGTGCGACAGATTCGCAACGTAAGCGACGTCACTGTTTTCACCAACAATATCAGCGCTGTCGAGGAGGCCCGCGAGGCCGGGCTGGATCTAGAGTTGATCTTGCTGGGCGGGACAGTGCGTTATCCCTCCAATTCGGTGGTGGGGCGCTATGCCGCCGGCGTGTTGAGCCAGGTATATGCCAACAAGACCTTTCTGGGCGTAGACGGCATCAGCCTGAAGCACGGCTGTACCATGCCTATCAGCGCGGAGGCTGAGATTGGCCGCACGATGATCGAGCGCACACAGGGCCAGGTGATCGTGGTGGCCGATTACAGCAAATGGGGCGTAGTCTCCAACTTTCAGGTGGCCCGCATTGACGAGGTCTCCACCCTGGTGACAGACGAGCAGTTAGGCGCCGAGGCGCTGGCCGAACTCGCGGCGCGCGGCGTGCGGGCGCTGGTAGCGTCCGGGCTGCCCTCGGGGGCGGATGGGAAAGGGGCAGGGTGAGGGATTCACGTACCGTTCTTCGGCTAATTGGCACACTGCTGGCCGGACAGGGACTGGCCGCGACCGCGCTAGTTGCGGCGGGGACTGTGGTGGCGATCGCTGCCCGGAATCTGAGTGGGGACGCCAGGCTGGCAGGGGTGCCGGGCACGCTGGAAACGCTGGGCGCGGCCCTCTCGGCCTATCCTGCCGGCCGGTTGATGGACCGCTTCGGGCGGCGCAACGGGCTGACCGGCGGATTCGCGCTGGGCGCGCTGGGAGGCGCGCTCACCGGTCTGGCTGTGATCCGCGGCGATTTCCTGCTCTTGCTGGCCGGCTATTTGCTTTTTGGTCTGAGCCGCGGCGTTACCAGCCTGGGCCGCTTTGCTGCGGCAGAGATCGCGGCCCCGGAGAACCGAGCGAAGGCCGTGAGCTGGGTGGTGCTGGGCGGAACGTTCGGGGCGATCATCGGTCCGGCGCTGGTGAAACCCTCGGGTGATATGGCCGTGGGGTGGGGGGCGAGCGAGCTGGCCGGGCCGTTTCTGGCGGCGGTCGGCCTGTTTGTCATCGCCGGCGCGGCCATGTTTGTTTTGCTGCGCCCGGACCCGACGCAGGTCGCCCGACAGCGCGACCTGGCGGTGGAACTGTCCGGTGCGCCGGACCCGGGCACCGAACAGCCGGCCCGCACCTTCCTGCAAGTGTTGCGCCTGCGCCGGGCGCGGCTGGCGGTGGCGGCCATGATGCTGGGATACTGGGTGATGGTGGCCGTGATGGTGGTCACCCCGCTGCACATGGACGAGGGCCATCACGGGCTGGACGCGATCTCGGGCGTGATTGGCGCCCACGTTTTCGGAATGTTCGCCTTTTCGCTGGTTACCGGCCGGCTGGCCGATCGCTTCGGGCGGGAGGCCGTGATCGCGGCCGGCGCCATGGTGCTGCTGGCCGCCTGCCTGCTGGCGCCGCTGGCGCGGGCGACGACTGTGCTGGCGGCGGCGCTGTTTCTGCTCGGCCTGGGCTGGAACTTCACCTACGTGGCCGGGTCCTCGCTGCTGGCGGACGTCCTTCGCCCCGGCGAACGGGGACGCATTCAGGGCGCGAACGATTTGCTGGTGGGACTTAGCTCCGCCACCGGAAGCTTGAGCGGCGGGCTGATTTTTGCGGCTGCCGGCTACGGGACGATGGCGCTGGCCGGGACTGCGGCCGCGTTGCTGCTGCTGGCCCCTCCGGCCGCGCTGCATCGGGACGCAGGGTTCAAACTGAGGGGGCCCCAACAGTCAGCAGCGGATTGAGCCAAATCCGGCCACTGGCCGCGCGCCGCCTGGAGCATTATCATGCCACTCTTTGGAAAGAAACCGCGGAAACAAGCCACGCGCGTTTTCTACGCCACCGACCTGCACGCTTCGGAACACACCTTACGCAAGTACATCAACGCCGGCAAGTTCTACGACGCCGACGTGCTCATTATGGGCGGCGACATCCTCGGCAAAATGGCAATCCCCATCATCCGCGAGGCCAACGGCCGCTACCGCGCCCGGCTGATGGGCCAGACCGAGCAGGTGGAAACCGAGGCCGAACTGGAAAACTTGCAGGCCCGCATCGGCGTTCTGGGCTACTACTACAAGGTGATGGGGGAGGACGAGTTCGCGGCCGTCCAGTCCGACCCGGCCGCGGTGGAGCGGCTGTTCCACGAGCTGGCCCGGCAGCGGCTGGAGGCGTGGATTGACCTGGCCGAGAGTCGGCTGGCCGGTACCGGTATCAAGTGTTACGTGACCGGTGGCAATGACGACTACGCCGACGTGCTCCAGGCGCTGCCGCCCGAGGGGACCCGGGCCATCTCTGGCTGCGAGGGGCGGGTGGTGCCGATAGATGACGAGCATACCATGATCAGCGTGGGCTACAGCACGCCCACCCCGTGGCGCACCCCGCGCGAAGTGAGCGATGACGAGTTGGGCGCGATGATCGAAGAGATGATCGCCCGTGTGCCGGACCCCGCGAAGTGCATCTTCAACTTCCACGATCCGCCGGTCGATTCCACCCTGGATACCTGCCCGATGCTGGACTGGAGCACCGACCCGCCCAGCCAGATTGTCAGGGGCGGGCAGGTGTTGCTGTTCGGCGCGGGCAGCCGGTCGGTGCGCCGGCTGATCGAAACCTACCAGCCGCTGTTGGGTTTACATGGACATATTCACGAGTCGCCGGGCGTGATTCGCCTCGGCCGGACAGTGTGCGTCAACCCTGGCAGCGAATACGGCGAGGGTGTGTTGCGTGGCTGTTTGATCACCCTGGCCGGCGGAGAGGTGGACGGGTATCAATTGACATCCGGGTGAACGGTTCCGCCGCCCGGCAGGTCGGGCGGCGGGTGCAGGAGGGAGGTGCTTATCGAAGGAGCTACAGTTCGATGTTTTCCGGTCTGCGCGCCGTGTCCTTCGATGCGGGCTTCTGTTTCGTTCAGAGGAGAATATCATGACAACCGTCGCTGCCGCAAAACCTGAAGTCTTCACCCGCCGGGCCTCCGGGCTGGTGCGGGTGATGTCCCCCTATTCGGCGTTCATCTATAACATCCTCACCATGGGACTGATCTTCCCGTGGACCTACCTGTGGGCCCCCGGAGCGTTGCCGGGCGGGCGGCTGGTGTGGGGCATTCTGCTGGCGATGATCTTCGAGATCCCCATCGCCTTTGTGTACGTCTGGCTGTCCACCGCGCTGCCGCGCTCGGGCGGCGATTACGTGTTCCAGAGCCGTGTGTTCGGTAGAGGCATCGCCTTCACGGTGGTGATGTCCGGCTACGTGATCTGGATTCTGCAGTGGGTGGCCCTCTCCGGCTGGCTGCTGGCGTATCTGGGCTTCGCGCCGCTGTTCCTGGGCCTCGGCGCCACCATGGGGAGCCAGAGCCTGTCTAACCTCGGGGTGTGGTTCACCACCCCGTGGGGCATCATCATCACCAGCATTGTGAACGCGCTGGCGGCGCTCTGGCTGCTGGTCAGCGGTTTCAAGAACTACGTCAAGTTCCAATACGTGATGTGGTACGGCACGCTGCTGGCCTTTGGCGTGATGCTGGTGGTACTGTTCACCGCTAACCCCGCCAACTTCATAGACAAGATCAACGCCTTCGCCGTGGCCTCCGGCGGCGGCGGCAACTTCTACCAGACCGCAGTGGAGGCGGCGAAGGGCGCGGGCGTGGACCTCAACCCGCCCTTCAGCCTGCTGGCGACCCTGCTGGTGGCGCCCATCGCGTGGACCTCGCTGCAGTGGGCCACCTACAGCGCCCAGCAGAACGGCGAGATCAAGGACGCTCGCTCGTTCAAGAGCCAGACCTTCATCATCGTCGGTTCGCTGATCGCCACCGGCCTGCTGCTGGCGGTGCTGGCCGTGGCGCTGGAGCGCGCAGTGGGGACCGAGTTCCTCAACGTGGCCGGAGCGGGCTACTGGGCCGGTGTGACCGAGGCCACCGTCAACGGCTTCTGGCTGTGGCCGAACATCATCGCCGTGGCCCTCAGCGCCAGCCCGCTCATCGTGTTGATCATCGGCATCGGCTACATCCTCAACTCGTTCCAGATTGTGAATAACTGCTACATCGGCATGACCCGCGTGATGGTGGCCATGTCGCTGGACCGGCTGCTGCCGGAATGGGTGAGCAAGGTAGACGAAAAGCTGCACACGCCGGTCAACGCCCACCTGGCGTACTTTCTTGCCAGCATCCCGGTCATCCTGCTCTACAATCTGTACGGCGGCTGGGTCAGCCTGACGCTGGGGGTGACGTTTGCCTGCGGGTACGTATTCGTGGTCACCTGCCTCGCCGGCGCGCTGCTGCCCTACCGGGCAAAGGACGTGTACGAGGCCTCGCCCGGCGCGAAGTACAAGTTGGGCAACGCCCCGCTGGTGACTATCCTCGGCGCGATCGGGTTTGTGCTGGGCGGTGCGATGGTGATGATGTTTATGCTGTACGATGCCCTCGGCCTGACCAGTTCGCTGGCCTACACGGTGGTGTTTGCCGTGCTGGCTGTTTCTGCCGTCTGGTATTTCCTGGCTAAGAGCGCGCAGATGTCGCGCGGCATCAACGTGGAATTCGCCTTCAAGGAGATTCCGCCGGAGTAGGCTGGAGACTGGAGATTGGAGATTAGAGATAGGACGAGAGATAGTTGGCCTGTGCGGCAGTCTCTAATCTCCAATCTCAAACAGCCCATGATCAGCATCGAGCATGTTATCGCCCAAATCCCCGATTGGCGCGGCCGGCCGGTATCGGTCGCGCCTCTGGGTGGTGGGCTGACTAATACTAACTACCGTGTGGAGGTGGACGGCCGGCCGCATTTTGTGCGCGTGCCCGGCGCCAGCACCGAGCTGCTGGCCGTGGACCGCGCGAACGAGCATTACAACACCCGCGCGGCTGCCGAAGCCGGCGTCGGCCCGGCGGTGCTATTCCACCTCCCCGAGCAGGGCGTGATGGTGCTGGAGTTTATCCCCGGCCAGACTCTGTCCATCCAGGCCCTGCAGGCGCCGGGCATGCCGGCCCGCATCGCCCATTCGGTCAAGATGCTGCACAGCGGGCCGCGCTTCCTGACCGATTTCAACATGTTCCGGCTGGTGGAGTTTTATCTTGGAATTGTGGATCAGCACGGCGTCGCCATCCCGGCCGGCTATCGCGAGCGGCTGCCGGCGGTGCAGCAAATGGAGCGGGCGCTTATGGCCCGTCCCCTGCCCACCGCGCCGTGCAACAATGACCTGCTGCCGGAGAACTTCATTGACGATGGGGACCTCCTGCGGCTGATTGACTTTGAATACAGCGGGAATAACGACCCGTGTTTTGAGCTGGGCAACACCTGCCAGGAGGCCCAATACGACGAGAACCGCTACGCCGAACTGTGCGCCGCCTACTTCGGCGCGGCGACCCCTCATCTGCTGGCCCGCATGCGGCTGTATGCTATCATGTCCGATGTGGGCTGGACCCTGTGGGGCGCCATCCAGCAGCGGATCTCGAAGCTCGACTTCGACTTCTGGGGCTATGCCCTGGGGCGATGGGAGCGGGCGCAGCGGATGATGGACCTGGCTGATTTTTCGCGCTGGCTGGAAGACGTGAAGCGTGAGGCGCAGTTTCAGGAGAACACATGACGGACGAACTGGATGTCACTACACTGGAAACCCCGGAACTGATCGAGCAGATTCAGGATGATCTGTATGACGGCCTCGCCGACGAGGTGCTGGAGGGCGTCAACGAACTGCTGGCGCGCGGCCTGACCCCTTACGATACCCTGACCCGCGCACTGGTGGCTGGGATGGACGTGGTGGGGGCGGATTTCCGCGATGGCATCCTGTTTGTGCCCGAAGTGCTGATGGCAGCCAAAGCTATGAAGGCCGGCATGGCCATCCTGCGCCCGCTGCTTGCGGAGACCGGGGCGCCCCAGATGGGGACCATGGTGATCGGGACGGTAAAAGGCGACATCCACGACATCGGCAAGAATCTGGTGGCGATGATGATGGAGGGCGCCGGGTTCAAAGTGGTGAACCTGGGGATCAACAACGACGTGGACAAGTTCCTGGCAGCCATTGACGAACACAACCCGGATATTGTGGGGATGAGCGCGCTGCTGACCACCACCATGCCCTATATGGGGGTGGTGATCAAGACGTTGAAAGAGAAAGGCCTCCGCGAGAAGCTGATCGTGCTGGTGGGAGGCGCGCCGCTGAACGCGGCCTTCGCAGAGGAGATCGAAGCGGACGCCTATTGCCGGGATGCGGCGGTGGCGGTGGAAACGGCAAAGAAGTTGATCGCGATGAAGCGGGGGAAGTTGTAGTGACAAGAATCTTCTTCGCCACCGACATCCACGGCTCCGACATCTGCTGGAAGAAGTTCCTCAACGCCGGGAAGTTCTACGGCGTGGACGTGCTGGTGCTGGGCGGGGACATGACCGGCAAGGCGCTGGTTCCCATCACGCAGCGCCCGGACGGTAGCTACCGGGCGGTGCTGCTCCAGCAGGAATTCATTTTGCAGAACGAGGGCGAGGTCCGCGACATGGAGCGGCGCGTGGGCAGCCGGGGCTATTATCCGTTCCGGGTGACGCCCGAGCAGTTGGCGGAGTTCGAGGCCGACCCGGCGCAGGTGGACGCCTTCTTCCACCAGCAGATGCTCGCCACGCTGGAACGCTGGATGGTGTTGGCCGACGAGAAACTGGCCGGTTCCCGGCTGCGCTGCTTCGTCTGCCCCGGCAACGACGACGGCTTCGAGGTGGACGAGGTCATCCGCCGCTCGAGGGCGGTGGAACTGGCCGAGGGGAAAGTGATGGAGTTGGGGGACGGGTTCCAGATGGTCAGCACCGGCTGGGCCAACATCACGCCGTGGAAGACATTCCGGGAGTTGCCGGAGGCGGAACTGGCGGCTAAACTGGAGGGGATGATCCCGCAGAATGCCGACATGCGCCGGACGGTGTTCGCCTTCCACTGCCCGCCCTACGGTTCCAATCTGGACGAAGCCCCGGAAGTGACGGAGGACCTGCGCGTGAAGGAGGCCGGGCGGGCGCTGATCCCGGTGGGCAGCACTGCCGTGCGCGACGCGATCTTGAAATATCAGCCACTGCTCAGCCTGCACGGCCACATTCACGAGGGCAAGGGCATCGCCCGCCTGGGCAAGACGCTGGCCCTCAACGCCGGCAGCCTGTACGAGCAGGGGGTGTTGCAGGGGGCGGTGGTGGACCTCGACCCGCGCAAAGGCATCCGCAGCTACACCCTCACCACGGGCTAGGCGGAAAGGAGGTAACCACCAACAACCAATCTCCCGCGAAGCGTCCAATCTCCAATCTCCAATCTCCAATCTCCAATCTCCAGTTACCCGCAAGTGGCAAGTGAAGCACAGACAGTTTGTAGCACACGAGGAGGAACCTCCAATGAGTCAGTCCACCCTATTTCTGCGCAAGGCGACCGGCCTCGTTCGTTCGTGGTCGGTGTTCGACGCCTTCATCTACGCCTTCTTCTCCATTAACCTCGTCACCCTCGGGTTTTACATCATCAGCCAGATGTACTTCTTCGAGGGTGGCCTGATCCCCACGCTGATCATCAGCGGCCTCATCATCCTGGCGGAGGTAGTGGTTTACGCCGGGCTGATTGCCGTGATGCCCCGCGCGGGCGGCGACTACGTCTGGCAGAGCCGCATCCTGGGCGGCGGGATCGGTTTTGTGCTGGCCGTGACCGGCTGGTGGTTCATCCTGTGGCTGTGGACGCCGCTGTACGCCGACATGCTGCGCCACATCTTCTTCGT
>CAYZNA010000052.1:0-14792 GCA_964478665.1 uncultured Anaerolineales bacterium | reverse complement strand
TTGGGCCGCCACAACTCGTTCCGCAGTTGCAGGTTGTACGGCGGGTCGGCGAAGACGAGGTCCACCGACTTCTCCGGCAGGGTGGCGAGGACTTCGAGGCAGTCGCCGGGGAGGATGGTGTCGAGGGGGAGTGCCTTGCGATCCATGTCGGATTCTTTGCCACGAATTTCTCGAATTTCACGAAGGGACGGGAACTATTCGAGAAATTCGCGCGGAGCGATTCGTGGCGAGGGGCTTTTACTGCCCTATCTCAAACAACTTCACGAACTCCGCCCCGTACTGCGCCGCGATGTCTTCGTTGTGGAAGATGATCACGTTCTCGTCGTTGCTCTTTTCGGCGGCGGCGCTGAAATTATAGGAACCGGTGATCACAATCTGGCCGTCGAGGAGGATCACTTTGCTGTGCAGCCGGTACTGGTTGCCGTCCAGCCGAACTTCCACCCCGGGTGCATTTCGCATCCGTTCGTATTCGCTGCTGCTCTTGCTGGCGCTGTCCTGCGATTCGTCGAACACGCCCTGCACTCTCACGCCGGCCGCGGCGCGCTCCAATATGGCATCGGCGATCTCGTCGGAGGTGAAGGAGAAGGCCATAAAGTAGATGCTGGATTGCGCGCCGCGAATCAGCTCGAGGATGCGCTGCGCGGGATGGTCCTCCGGCGAAAACAGCACTTCGATCAGCGTGCCATTGACGGTCACCTGCGGGAAGGGGGTGCCGGCCGGGGAGGTCGGGCCGAACTGATCGTCTACGAACATCTCCTCGAATTCGGCGGTGTAGTCGGCGGCCAGCCGGGTGGACTGCAGCAAGATGAAGTTGTTGTTGTTGCGGTAGGCGCCGTTGCCGGTGAAGTTCATCGAGCCGGTCCACACGCTGGCGCCGTCAATCACCACAAACTTGTCGTGCATGATGGCTTCGCGCCGGTCGCCCAGCACTTCGATGCCGGTCTTCTCCAGCGTGCCGATCGCGTCCTCTTCGATGTTGTCGCTGTCGGTGACCACGCGCACGCGCACCCCGCGCCGGTGAGCCGCCGCCAGCGCCTGAGCCACGTTCTCCAGGCTAAGCTCGTACATCGCCAGATCAATGCTCTGGCGGGCGGCGTTGATGCTGGCAACCACCGCCTCGTCCGGCCCGCCGTGATGGTCGGCGGCGGTATCCGGGTTCTTTGGCGTGCTGAAGTACAACTGGTACCAATCATGGGCCTGGCCGGTAACGGCGGCGGGCAGGGTCGGCGTCGGTGACGGTCCGGCCACCTGATTTAACAGGTATACCAGCCCGGCGAGGACGAACAATACCGCTGTGGCGCCCAGCGAAGTGTTCCTGCGGCGAGAACGGCGTCGGGTCATAAGCGGGCAAGCTCCAACAGCGCTGCGACCACGGCGGGCGCGCCGGCGATCAGTCGCGTGTCGCGCGGCTGCCACGGCTGCCCTTCCCGGTTTAGCGCATGGGCGCCGGCCGCGCGTAGCATGGCCACCCCGGCCACGGCGTCCCACGGTTGCAGCGAGAAATGAAAGTATCCGTCCAACCAGCCGGCGGCCACGTAGGCCAGGGCCAGCGCCGCCGCGCCAATGGTGCGGGCCGTGCGGCAGCGCTGCACAGTACGGCTCAGCAACGCCGCCACCTCGGTGCGGATGTGATTATCGTGCGGCCAATCGAGGCCGATCACGGCCTCGGGCAATTCCGAAACCGGGCTGGCGCGCAGTTCGGCCATCTCGCCGGCCTCGCTCTGGGTCAGCAGGTGGGCGCCCACGCCGCGCTCGCCGATGAAGGTCCGGCCGGCCAGCGGATCGTGAATCACGCCCAGGTGCGGTTCCCCCTCCAGGATCAGGCCAATGGAGACGCAAAAGGCCGGGAAGCGGCGGGTATAGTTGGTGGTGCCATCCAGCGGGTCAATCACCCAGATCGGTTGCGGGCCGTCGAAGTCCTGCCGGCCGACGCCTTCCTCGGCCAGCACGCGATGCTCGGGATAGCTGCGCTGAAGGGTGTTCAGAATGGCGCGCTGCGCGGCAACGTCGGCCTCCGTGACCACGTCCCGCAGGCCTTTGACCGTCACTTCGTGCGGCTGGTTGAGCTTTGCCAGCAGAATATCGCCGGCTTCCCATGCGGCCTGTAACGCGGTGTCCATCAGATCCATGCGGCCATTATACAGGATGCGCCTCCGGGACACAGAATGTTCGCGCGTGTTCCGTATTTCGCGGCGGGGTGGTATCATTTGGCTCATGTTTCCCGTGTTGGGCCAGCTTGGGCCGTTTACATTTCACACCTATACCGTGCTGGTGGACCTCGGACTGCTGGCCGGGCTGCTGTGGCTATATTTCTCGGCGGGCGAGGGCGAGGCCGGCCAGCGGCTGGACGCCGGGCTGGCAACTGCAGCGGGCGGGCTGATCGGCGCACGATTGGGCTACGTGCTGGCCAACGGCGCCTACTTTGGCGTGCACCCGGGCGAAGCGCTGCGGGTCTGGGACGGGGGCCTGTCGTGGCCGGGCGCGGCGCTCGGCGGCCTGGGCGGACTGTGGCTGTGGCGCGAGTGGAAGGGATTGCCGTTCATGGAGTTCTATGCCGCGCTGGCGCTGCCGGCCATGCTGATCTCTGCCCTGAGTTGGGCCGGCTGCTGGGCGGCGGCCTGCGCCTATGGCGCCGAAACCGCCTCCCGGCTGGGGACGCCGGCGCTGGACATGTTCGGGATGATCGCTGCGCGCTGGCCGACTCAGCCGGCCGGGGCGGCCCTCTCCCTGGCCGGGCTGGCGATTCTCGCTTCCCCACCGCTTTCCCGCACCCCGACCGGGTTCCCCACCACCCTGGCCCTGGCCCTGATCTCCGGCATTTGCCTGGCCCTGAGCCTTTTCCGCGCCGACCCGACCCCGATCCTGAGCGGGCAGCGGCTGGACACCTGGGCCTCCGGCGTGATGCTGGCGCTGGCCGGCGTGGCACTCCTGTACGCCCTGGCAAAGACCGGCCGGGCGCGCTCGACGAAATAACGGTAATACTATGGTCTGGTGTTATTTCTGTAAAGGCAAGCTCAAGTCAACCCAGATTCGACACGTCCATCCGTGGAAAGGTCGTGTGTATATTTTCAATCGGGTGCCGGCTGAGGTCTGCCAACAGTGTGGTGAAGTCTACCTCGCCCCCGCAGTCCTGGAGAAAATGGACCGCGTGACCCTCGGGGAGGTCGTGCCAGACTCGACTGAGAGTATACCCGTCTATGGCTTTGAAAAAGTGGCGATTTGAGTCAGGATGTCCCGGCTCACCCTTGCTCTCGCGCAGATCAACACCCGTCTCGGTGACGTGTCCGCCAATCTAGAAAAGCACCTCGCCGTTGCCGATGAGGCCTGCGGCCAGGGCGCCGATCTGTTGATCTTCCCGGAACTCTCGCTCACCGGCTATGTGTTGCAGGACCTGGTGCCCACCGTAGCCTGCCGCCCCCGGCCGGACGACCCGGTATTCGGTCCGCTGCTGGAGCGCAGCCGCAAACTGGACCTGATGGTGGGCTTTGTGGAAGAGGACTCGCGCCACCGCTTCTTTATCTCCGCCGCCTACCTCTCGCGGGGCGAGGTGGTCCACGTGCACCACAAGGTTTATCTGCCCACCTACGGGCTGTTTGACGAGGGGCGCTTCTTCGCGTGGGGCGACTCCATCCGCGCCTTCGACACCCGCTTTGGCCGCGCCGGCATGCTGATCTGCGAGGACTTCTGGCACGCCTCGCCGCCCTACCTGCTGTGGCTGGACGGCGCGGACCTGATGCTGTTCTGCTCGGCCTCGCCGGGGCGGGGGGTCAGTTCCGGGCCAAAGCTCGAATCCGCGCGCTGGGTGGAGCACATCAACCGCGCCTACGCCAGCCTGTTTACGACATTTGTGGCCCACACCAACAAGGTGGGCTTCGAGGACGGGCTGAATTTCTGGGGTGGGGCCACCGCCTTCGATCCCAACGGCGAACTGCTGGCGCAGGGGCCATACTTCGAGGAAGCCCTCACCCTGGCCGAACTGGACCTCAACCAGCTCCACCGCACCCGCGCCCGCCTGCCGCTGCTGCGCGACGAGCGCACCGCGCTGGTGCGGCGGGAGATGGAGCGGGTGGTGGGGGAGGGCAGGGGGAACAGGTAGATAGGGAAACAGGGAAACAGGGAAACAGGGAAACAGGGAAACAGGGAAACAGGAGGAGAAATGAGCGAGGTAGTTGCCGAGCCGCCAGTTGAGGCTCTGCCTGACGATCAGGTATTGGCGCTATGTGAACTTCAAATGGAGAAAGCTCAGCAGGAGGAACTCGGCGACCTGCTGGCGAAGAACCGGGAGGGGGCGCTGCGAGACATGGAGCGCGAGCGACTGGACGAGCTGATGCAGGTCCACCGGCGCGGGCTGGCGCGAAAGGCACAGGCGCTGAAAGTGGCAGTCGGGCGGGGTCTGCGCCCACCGCTCAATGGAGATGGTTTCGGGAGAAAACAGATCCGGGACGTACGTGCGCCGGCAGTTCCGCCTCTCGGGAGCGTGGGAAATGAAGACGACAGAGTATTTCCGAGTTAGTGTTCTGCGTCGTCGCCCCTATCTCCGAGAAGAGTGGATCGAATTCGTTCTCGACTATCCCGTGCGAACAGAGATGCAGCCCAATGGCCGTTTGCGCTTCTGGGCCTTCATTCCAGAACTCAACAGATACCTTCGCGTTGTTACCGAACCTGACGGGGAGACCGTGCACAATGCCTTCCCTGACCGTGGCTTCAGTCCACAGGGCAAATGAGGTGAGCCATGCTCTTCCAATACTTTCCAGAGACCGACATGCTCTACATTAAACTGGCGGATGGGGTAAGTACTGAGTCGGAGGAGGTCGCGCCCGGCGTTGTGCTGGACTTCAACGAGCAGAACCGGGCAATTGGCATCGAAATCGAGGACGCCAGTAAGTTCATTGATCTATCGCGGCTTGAGCTGACCTCTCTGCCACTTGCCGATCTGATACTCAAGGACAGGGCATCCGTGGCGGCTTAGCTGGCCCGCGCCCGCCTGCCGCTGCTGCGCGGCCCGCCATCACGCCGGAGCATGACACCCACGACCAGCAATAACGGAGACCACTGATGTCCATCGAACTCCTCTCCCGCTCCCCCTCCTCCCCCTCCCACCCCACCCCCCTGCTCTTTATCCACGGCGCGTGGCACGGAGCGTGGTGCTGGGCCGAGCACTTTCTCGACTATTTCGCGGCGCACGGTTACGCTGCCCACGCGCTCAGTTTGCGCGGCCACGGCAATAGCCCGGGCCGGGAGCGGCTGCGCTGGACGGCATCCGGGATTACATCGCCGATGTGGCGCAGGTCGCCGGCCAACTGCCCGCTCCCCCGGTGCTGGTCGGCCACTCGATGGGCGGGCTGGTGACGCAAAGGTATCTCGAAGCACACTCCGCTCCCGCCGCCGTGTTGCTGGCTTCCGTACCCCCGGCGGGCGTACTCGCCACCACCCTGCGCATCGCCCGCCACCATCCGCTGCTGTTTGCGCGGGTCAACCTCAGCCTCAGCCTGTGGCCGCTGGTGAGCAGCCCGGAGTTGGCGCGAGCGCTGTTCTTCTCGGCGAGCACGCCGGAGGCGGCTGTGCAGGCCTGCTTTTCCCGGCTGCAAGACGAATCCTACCTCGGCTTTCTGGACATGCTGGCATTCGCCCTGCCCCGGCCCGCGCGGGTCAGCACGCCGCTGCTGGTACTGGGCGCGGCGGACGACACCGTTTTTCACGTGGATGAAGTGCAGGCCACCGCCCGCGCCTATCGCACGCAGGCCCAAATCGTCCCCGACATGGCCCACGACATGATGCTGGAACCCGGCTGGCAGAACGTGGCCGACCGCATCCTCCGCTGGTTGCAGGAGAGGCGGCTATGATTGACCTGGCCCTCAACCCCTCCCTCGCCCGCCAGATCCTCGTCAGCTTCCTGCGCTCGGAGGTCACCTGCGTGGGCTTGTCGCGTGGGAGGTGGTTGGTCTCTCGGGCGGAATCGATTCGGCGGTTTCCTGCTTCCTCGCCGCCGAAGCGCCCGGCGCGGGGAACGTGCTGGCAGTGCGGATGCTGTACAAGATATCACCCTGAGAGGGTTTACCCATGACTTCGGTCAAACAGGCCTGGCCAAAAAACCGCCCTCTTGCTCCCAACGAGCAGACCGCGTTGGAGGCGTTGATCAACCGGCTGCGGCAAGAATTCGGCGACGATTTGCTGCGCGTCGTGCTGTACGGCTCCAAAGCGCGTGGAGACGCCGACAGCGAGTCGGATATGGACCTGCTGGTGGTGGCGCGCCTGCCGGAGAGTACGTACTGGGAGCGCCGCAAACGAGTAGTTGATCTGACTTGTAATCTTGATCTTGAGCACGGCGTGCTACTCTCCACGATTCTCGTAACAGAGCCAGAGTATGCCGAGATGCGCCGGGCCAATCTTCTCTTCAATCGGAACGTTCAGAAGGACGGGGTGGAATTGTGGACATCGAAACCCGCCGAACAATTCGTCGCCCGCATCGAACGCTATCTGCGCGAGCAAGGAGCCGTCGAGTGACCGATCTGACCATCAACCCCTCCCTCGCCCGCCAGATCCTCGTCAACTTCCTGCGCTCGGAGGTCACGCGCGCCGGCTACACGCGCGCCGTGGTCGGCCTGTCCGGCGGAATCGACTCGGCGGTTTCCTGCTTCCTCGCCGCCGAGGCCCTCGGCCCGGAAAACGTGCTGGCCCTCTCCATGCCCTACAAGACCTCCTCGCCCGAGGCGCTCGAGCACGCGCTGCGGGTGGCCGACCTCACCTGCGTCAACCACCAGACGGTGGAAATCACCAGCATGGTGGACCCAGTCTTTGCCCACTTTCCGGACGCCGATAACGTCCGGCGGGGCAACGCCATGGCCCGCGCCCGCATGCTGGTCCTGTACGACCAGAGTTCCGCCTTCAACGGACTGGTGATCGGCACCGGCAACAAAACTGAAATCCTGCTGGGCTACACCACCCTGTACGGGGACTCGGCCTGCGCCCTCAACCCGCTCGGCGACCTGTACAAGACCCAGTTGCGGCAACTGGCCCGCGACCTCGGCGTCCCCCAACCGATTCTCGACAAGGCCCCCACCGCCGACCTGTGGCCCGACCAGACAGACGAGGGCGAGCTGGGCTTCACCTACGCGCGCGCGGATCAGTTGCTGTACCTGCTGGTAGATCAGCGCTACAGCCCGGATGAGTGCGTGGCGGCCGGCTTTGAAGGGGCCTTTGTGCGCCAGGTGCTCAAGCGCGTGCGCCAGAACCACTTCCAGCGGGTGCTGCCGCCCATCGCCACACTCAGCAACCGCACCGTGGGCTACGATTTCCTCTACCTCAGAGACTGGGGAACCTGAAAGCGCCAACCCCCAATCCCCAATCCCCAATCTCCAATCTCCAATCCCCAACGAACCGGAAGCGCTCGTGGGGCAGGCAGCCGGACTGGCCGCAGCGGATTGACCTTGTGAGGAAATAGGAGTACAGTTAGGCCTATCCGAAGAACCGGTAGGCCGGCATCTCCACGCCGGCCGGGCGCAGGAAGACAGGACGCATAGGGACAGGCGCATAGGGATGCGCCACCCACGGTTTTTTCGCCACCCACGGTTTTTTCGTGAAGGAGCATAACCCTGTGAAACGTGCAGTCAGCATCAGCCTGGGATCGTCCACTCGCAACAAGGCCGTGGAAGTCGAGTTGCTGGGGGAGAAAATCAGCATCGAGAGGATCGGGACGGACGGCGACGAGGCTCGAGCGCGCCAGATGTTCCGTGAGATGGACGGCAAGGTAGACGCCTTCGGCGTGGGCGGCATTGACCTGGGCGTACATACCCCGTGGAAGTTCTACCCGCTGTACGGGGCGCTCAAGCTGGTCCAGGATGTGAAGCAGACCCCCTATGTGGATGGCGGCGGGCTGAAAGAAACCCTCGAGGCGCGGGTGATGCAATACGTCGAACCCCGGATCGGGGCGGAAATCCAGCCCAAAACCGCCTTTCTGGTGGCCGGCATCACTCGCTATGGTATGACCATGTCCTTCATTGAAGCCGGCTACGACTGCGTCTTCGGTGACCTGATGTTTGGCCTGGATGTGCCCATCCCGGTGCGCGGCCTGCGCGCGTTGGGCAACCTCGCCCGAGTCCTCATGCCGGTGGTGGGGCGCATGCCCCTCTCCATGCTGTATCCCACCGGCGAGAAGCAGGAACAGGTGACCCCCAAATACGAGCAGTTTTATCAGGGCAACACTGTCACCGCCGGCGACTTTCTGTACGTAAAGCAACACATGCCGGAGGACATGCGCGGTAAGGTGATCGTCACCAATACCACCACCACCGCCGACGTGGAGTTCCTGAAGAAGCGCGGGGTCAACTACCTTGTGACCACCACCGTTGATCTGGATGGCCGCACCTTTGGCACCAACATGATGGAAGCCGCGCTGGTAGCTGTGGCCGGCAAGGGCCGCCCACTGACCCCCGAGGAATACGACGAGATGCTGGAGCGAATCGGCTTTGAGCCGGTGATCACGAAGCTCAACTAGCCTGTCGCGCATGGCGTATTGCTCATAGCACATAGCTCGCGCCCATAAGCCATAAGCCATGCGCCATACGCCGTAAGCGATACGCCACATGCAAATAGACGCTGTTGTCACCGCAGGCGGCATCCCGGCCCCGGATGAACCGCTGTACCCCTTCACGCAGGGCAAATCGAAGGCCATGCTCGCTGTGGCCGGCAAGCCAATGGTCCAGTGGGTGCTGGACGCGCTGAGCGGCTCGCCGAACGTGCGACGGGTGGCGATTGTGGGCTTGAGCGGCGAGGAAGGGCTGCACTACGCTCGCACCCTGGGCTTTGTGCCGAATCAGGGAGACATGCTGCACAACATTCGCGCCGGCGCAGAGTGGGTGCTGGGGCAGGATCGCAGCGCCACGCACGTCTTGATCGTCAGTTCCGACATCCCTACTATCACGCCACAGTGTGTGGACTGGCTGGTGGAAACTGCCCTGACCACCGATCATGATCTGTACTACACCCTGGTTCCCCAGGAGACCATGGAGAAGCGTTTCCCCGGCTCAAAACGCACCTACACCCGGCTGAAAGAGATGACGGTTTGCGGCGGCGACATGAACCTGGCGAAAGCTGCCCTGATCGCCGGAGAGACCGATCTGTGGAATCAGATCATTGCCGCCCGCAAGAGCGCTCTCAAACAAGCCTCGCTCGTCGGGCTGGAGCCGCTGTTGCTGCTGCTCACGCGCCGGCTTACTATTGAGCGCGCCGAGCGGATTGTGCAGAAGCGCCTCAGTATCCGCGGCAAAGCGCTGCCCTCGCCTTATGCCGAGCTTGGCATGGACGTGGACAAACCGCGCCAGCTTGAACTGGTCTCCGCCGACCTGGCCTCCCGCGCTGCATGACCTTCAACCGCATCCTGCAACTGGACGCCGCGCTTTCCGCACGCCTGCGGGTAGCGGAGAAACCCGGGACGCTGCGCACCTGTGCGGCAATTCTGGCGCACTCCGGGGATAGCTGGCTGTGGGGAGCCGCGCTGGGGCTGGTCTGGTGGTTGGGGGATGCGGGCTGGAAGTTTCGGGCAGTGGTGCTGCTGGGGGCGATACTGGGGACGGCAGCAGTGGTGGCGGTGCTCAAGATCATCTTCCGCCGGCGGCGCCCGGCCGGCGAATGGGGTCAGATCTACCGCAAGACCGATCCCCACTCCTTCCCCTCCGGGCACGCGGCGCGGGCCATACTGCTGGCCATGCTGGGGCTGTTCCTCGGGCCGCCGTGGTTTGGCGCGCTGCTGGCCCTCTGGGGGCCGCTGGTGGCCCTGGCCCGCGTCTCGATGGGCGTGCATTACCTGTCAGACGTTGTCGCCGGGGCGCTGCTCGGCAGCGGAATCGGCCTTTTCATCCGGCTCTCTTTCCTCCCCTGAACTTCACCCAATAGCGCATCATCCCATCGGCGGAGGTGGCGGAGGGCAGCGCGGTTTCGTAGCTGTGCAGGGTAGCCTCGTTCAATCCATCGGCCCGCGCCCGGTCGGTGATCCACGCTCGCGTGCGCTCGCGCAGGGCCTCCAGAGTCGGGCCGGACGGTAGCTCGGCCTGCATAAAGGCCTCCACCTCGTCCAGCAATTCCACCGCCCGATTCAGGTGCCAGCCGGCGTCGTCACACATGCCGAAGTGGGTCGGGATCAGCGTCTCTACCTTTTCCCGCTCCAACCGGGCCACGCTGGCGCGCCACTTCTCCGGCAGAAACTCCGGCGGCGGGGTAGGCAGGCGGATGTGGCGGGTGCCCGGCAGCCGCACGCCGGCCACGTCGCCGGTGAAACAGGCGCTGCCGTACCGGTAGGCCATGTGATGGTTGGCGTGGCCGGGGGTATCCAAAACTTCAAATCTCAAATCTCCAAACTCCAAATTTCCGCCATCGGCCAGCACATGCACCTGCTCTGCCGGGATCGGGCGCAGCTCGCCCCACAGCGAGTCCATGGCCTCCCCGTACAGCCGCCGGGCGCTGTCCAGCAGCCGGGAGGGGTCAATCAGGTGCGGCGCGCCCAGCGGGTGAACGTGGACCTGCGCCCCACGCTCGGCGCACCACCACGCCGCCCCGGCGTGATCGAGATGGATGTGCGTCAACAGCACATCGGTCACCGCCTGCGGGGCGATTCCCAGCCGGGCCAGGCCGGCCTGCAGGGCCGGCAGACAGGAGGCCGGGCCGGTTTCCACCAGAATCGCTCCGCGCTCCCACCGGGTCAGATAGCAGGCGATGGCCTGAGGGGTGTTCTGAAAGTTCAGGTCAATCACTTCAAAGTTGGATAGGGACATTCAATTTCCTCTTTTACCCGATCCTGCCGCGAGGCCGGACGGCGCGATACAACAGCCACAGGCCGGGCAGGATCAAGAAGAACACCGGCCAGTACCCCCCGAGCGAGCCGAACGATCCCGCGACCACGCCGGCGGCCAGCGAGGCGCCCGCCGGCCAGATGGCCCACCCGGTAGAATGCCGGCGGCGCAGCAACCACAGGATCAGAAAAGTGACGCCGATCCCGACAAACAGCAGGGCAGCCACAGACGGGCCGGGCAGCGCCCCCGCCGCTAGCGGCATCAGGCTGAGGGTGGTCATCACCCCGGAGGGGATGAGCGCCCACCAGTGTTCGCGGCGGACCAGGTACACCAGCAGGAAGGCCAGTCCAATGCCCAGCAGGAACACTGCCCCCACCAGGTTCTCGCTGGCAGCGTCGGAGAGCACCGGCATGGCGCCGACCACGGTCATCACCCCGGCCGGGATGATGGCCCACCACTGTTCGCGGCGGGTGAGCCACACCAGCCAGAAGGCGAGGGCGATCAGCCACAGGAAAACGCTCCCGGCCAGGTTGTCGCTCACCAGGCCGGTGGAGGTCAGCCCCACCACCAGCGCCACCCCCAGCAGGCTCAGGCCGGGGATCAGCCACCACCACTGCTGGCGGTTATCCAACCACAGGACCAGAAACGCTACCGCCCCGGCCCCCGCCACCAATCCCCAGAAGTTGCCCAGGTCCGGCGCCAGATTCAGGTTTCGCAGCAGCAAGTAGCCGCCCAGCAAGATCAGCAGCCCGCCCCACAGCCAGCCGGCGCGCAGGCTTCGCGTGTTCATTCTTTGCCTCCTGTCCTTTTCTTCACGATCCCCCGGCCCCAAGTTTACCCCAATTCCCCGGGCGCACCAAATCCGGGCGCTGTTTGCGCGCGGCCTCTTTTGTGGTACAGTATTCCCGCGGATGGTCGGCAACAGAGGTTCAACATGGCTTCGCCTTTTCCGGGCATGGACCCATATCTTGAGGACAGCGAGATCTGGGTCGGCTTCCATCACTCCCTGGCCGATGAACTGAAAGCTATGCTCAATCAGTTCATCGGCCCCAAATATTACGCCGATGTGGAAACGCGCACGGTGGCCGAGGAGGTCGGCATTCTGACGCGGCACATTGTGCGGCCGGATGTGGGTGTGTTCCCCGGCCCGACCGGCAGAGCCGGGGCGGGCAAGCAGTCGGTGAGGGAGGTGGCGACCGTCTACGCCCCGGTGTCTACGGCGCAGGTGGCCGAGCCTCCGGTGCGGCGGGTGGTGCTGCTGCCCGACCGGCTCAAGCTGCACTCCGTGCACATCTACACCACCGGGAGCGCGCAACTGGTCACAGCCATCGAAATCCTCTCGCCCTACAACAAACGCCCCAGCGAAGGGCTGGAAGAGTACCGTAAGAAGCGGGCGCAGTTGCTCAAGTCCTCGGTGCACCTGATGGAACTGGACCTGCTGCGCGGCGGCGAGCGCCCCGGCCGGGAGGTGCTGGAGCCGCCGCTGGAGGCCGACTACATGCTGCTGGTGAACCGCGCCACCGACGAGGGCGACCAGCGCATCTCTGACATCTGGACATCGGACATCAGCCGGCCGCTGCCGGTGCTGCCGGTGCCGCTGCTGGCCCCCGACGCGGATGTGGCCCTGGACCTCGGCGCCGCCGTGGGGGCGGTGTATGCCCGCGCCGGCTACGATTGGCGGATTGACTACAGCCGCCCGGTACCGCCGCCCGAGCTGCGACCGGAAATGGCCGCCTGGCTGCGCCAGCGCCTGTCGCCAGCGGAGGGTGAGCCGGCCCCGCAAGTTGCTTGACCGGCGCCGGGAAGCGTGCTACACTCTCGCCGCTCAGAACGTCCACCGAGCATATTCTCAGGAAAGGAGGCGCATTCATGATGGGAAGGACCTATGCCCTTGTTGGCACCGTGGTTTACGGCTCCGTACTGTCTTGCGTGAGTGCGCCCCCCGCCTGACGTTCAGTCCAGCTTCTCAAGCCTGAGGTCGGCCACGGGCACGCTCGCACAAGCGCCCCGTGGCTTTTTGATTCCCCGAACGGTTCCACTCGGGGCGCGCGCGGGGAAAGCGACTGCTTTCAAGGAAAGGCTGGACATGCCCAAACTCAACCTCACTCAGTTTGCGGATGGCTTTGAAGAATACCATGAGCGCAATCGCCGCCCGCCCCCCGGCGGCCTGCGCCGGCGCGGCACCGCCCACCGCAGCCACCACGCCATCCTCGACGAGATCCGGCGCCATAGTGACGCCGACCCGATCGGGGTGCAAACCACCTTCAACCCGACCTACACCGGCTCGGCTTACGAGCGAGAATGGATTCTGAACTACCTCGGCGATTTCTACGACGAGGGGTTGATCACCGACGTGCTGCACCTGGTGAAAGGCGGCAAGGAGGCCACGGTGTACTGCTGCGCCGGCCACACGGACACCGGCCTGGCCTTAATCGCCGCCAAAGTGTACCGCCCGCGCATCTTTCGCAACCTGCGCAACGACGCCCGTTACCGTCAGGGCCGGGGGGTGTTGGACGACGACGGCAAGCCGGTGCTGAACGATCGCATGTTGCACGCCGTGGCAAAGAAATCCAGCTTTGGCCGCGAACTGGCCCACGTCTCCTGGCTGGGGCACGAATACCAGACCCTGCACCTGCTGTACGAGGCCGGGGTAAGCGTCCCCCGCCCGCTGGCGCTGGGCAACAGCACCATCCTCATGGACTATATCGGGGACGAGGACTCCCCGGCTCCCATCCTCAACCAGGTCCGGCTGGCGGACGGGGAGGCCCGCCCGCTCTTCGACCATCTGCTGGCCGACGTGGAGCGCATGCTGGCCTGCGGCCGGGTGCACGGCGACCTCTCGGCGTACAACGTGTTGTACTGGAACGGAGAAGTCAAGATCATTGACTTCCCGCAGGTGGTGAACCCGTTCGCCAACCGCGATGGGTTCGACATCCTGCGCCGGGACGTGATCCGCTTGTGCCAGTACTTCGCCCGCTACGGGGTGGACAGCGACCCGGCCGGGATCGCGGGCGCGCTGTGGCGGCGCTACGGGCCGCCCGCGCCGGAACCTATGCCAGAATTGTGGGAGGGGGAAGCCGCGGCAGAAGGATAGGGCGGAATCAAATCAGGGCAGCGCGCCGGAGCGCTGCCCTGTTGCCGCCGTCTGATCGTTCCGGCGCGGCGGGGAAATGGCACAGACAAACGCCGGGCGCCGGCACCCGCAGGGTCGCGCCGGGCGCCCGGCGTTCTGGTTTGAGGGAAGGGCGGTTACTTCGCCTTCACCTTGATGGTCTTGATCTTCGCGCTCTCGGCCCTGGGCAGGTGCAGCGTCAGCAGGCCGTCGGCCAGGTGGGCCTCCACTCTGGCGGCGTCCACCGGGGCCGGCAGGGTCACAGAGCGAGAGAAGGCGCCGTAGCGCAGTTCGCGCAGCAGGTAGTTCTCGTCTTTCTGCTCCACTGCCTGCTTGTGCTCGGCCTTGATGGTCACTACCTCTTCCAGCACGCTGATATCCAGTTCATCGGCCTGGAAGCCGGGCGCGGCGGCGGTCAGGACGAATTCGTCATCCTTGGCCTGCACGTCCATGGCCAGGGCGTAGCGCTCCTCGAACAGCGGGCGGACGAAGCTCTCGTCAAACAGGCGATCCATCGCTGCGCGCAGCGAGGTGGTGGGGCGGTAAGGGGTGAGATAAAGGGACATGGGTACCTCCGTAGGGTGATATTTCAGAGTAGCGTTTGCGGTTGCTTTTGCTTTCCGATTACGCCCGAAGGATACCCGAGTTGTATTAGCACCGCGCAAGTAAAAGATAGGATGTTTGTTAACGATGGTGGGCCCTGACCCTGCCGCGCCGCGGCGACGGTGGCTGCAAACTGCTCGCGATGCTCGCCGATGTGCCCGGGAATCACTTCGGTGACCCGGCCGGCCAGCCGGGCGTACAGCGGCTTGCGCGCCACAAACTCGGGCGGCAGCGCGACCGTGAGCGTATCGGGCTGGGGACAAGAAAACGGGAAAAAACGGGGGGATTCGGTA
>CAYZNA010000051.1:0-14861 GCA_964478665.1 uncultured Anaerolineales bacterium | reverse complement strand
GGCGGGCGGCCCGGGCAGCCATCACAAGTTGAAGCAGCCGGTAGCCCAGCCCGCCGATCACGATGATGTAGGCCAGCGTTTGAAAGACCGGCGGGATGCGGTCACCCCACCACGCCAGCACGATCAGCGCCACGGTCAGAAAGGCCAGGATAGGGTCGCGGAGATGGCGGGCCAGTTCGGTCAGGAAGTCGAAGGGGCCGGTGCGGAGCGGCGGTTTCTCTGTCATTGTGGTCCTCCGGCGCGGGGCGCGGTTGCGCACGGCGTGGAGTATACAGCGTAGCGGGCAGGACGCAAAGGACGCAAATCGGCCCCGCTTGCGCCAACCCTCCCCGCCAGACTATAATCCCCCTGCCGACCTGACCCGCTCGAAACGGCTCCACCCATCGTCCCGCTTCACGCAATCCGCAATCCGCAATCTGCTATCCGCTATCCGCCATCCGCCACATGGGCATCGTAGACGAAATCAAAGACCGGCTCGACATCCTCGACCTGATTGGCGAGACGGTCAAACTGCGGCGGACCGGTAAGAATTACACCGGCTTCTGCCCGTTTCACGCCAATACCCGCACCCCGGCCTTCGTGGTCTTCCCGGAAACCGGCACGTGGCGCTGTTTCGGCGCGTGCGGCGAGGGCGGCGACATCTTTAAGTTCGTGATGAAGAAGGAGGGCTACGATTTCCCGGAGGCCCTGCGCGCCCTGGCCGCCCGCGCCGGGGTGGAGCTTGCGCCGCGCACCCCGGTCGCCGCCGAGACTCGGGATGCCCACGACCGGCTGAACGCCGCGCTGGAGGCCGCCGCTTTGTACTACCGGCACATGCTGCTCAACGCCCCCTCGGCCCGGGCCGCCCGCGAGCACCTCGCAAAGCGCGGGCTGCGGGAGGGGGCGCTGGAGCAGTTCCAGATCGGCTATACCCCGGATTCGTGGGAGGCAGGGCTGAGCTATCTCAAGGGCAAAGGCTACAGCGAGCGTGAACTGCTCGATGCCGGGCTGGTCAGCGAGCGCGACTCGGGCGGGGTCTATGACCGCTTCCGCAACCGCATCATGATCCCCATCCGAGACGCGCGCGGGCGCATGGCCGGCTTCGGGGCGCGGGTGCTCGACCCGAACGACCTGCCCAAGTTCCTCAACTCGCCCCAGACCGCGCTGTTCGACAAGGGCGCGCTGCTGTACGGGCTGGACCGGGCGCGCAAAGCCATCCGCGAAACGCGCGAGGCCGTCATCGTCGAAGGCTACATGGACGTGATCGCCGCCCATCAAGCCGGTTACGCCAACGTGGTCTCGCCCATGGGCACCGCCCTGACCGAGACCCAACTGCGGCTGCTCAAACGCTACGCCCGGCGGATTGTGCTGGCGCTGGACCCGGACGAGGCCGGGAACCGCGCCACCCTGCGCGGCCTCGACGTGGCCCGTGCGGCCATGGACCGCGAGGCCGAGCCGGTCTTCGACCCCCGCGGACTGGTGCGCTATGAGGGGCGACTCAAGGCCGATATCCGGGTGCTCACCCTGCCCGACGGCCTGGACCCGGACGAGTACCTGGACCGGCGCCGCGAGGCCTGGCCCGGACTGGTGGCCTCCGCCCGGCCCATCGTAGAATACGTGATTGACGTGCTCACAAAGGGACGCGACCTGACCGACCCCAAAGCCAGGTCGGAAATTGCCGAGCAGGTGTTGCCGCTCATTGAGGATGTGGCCGACCCACTGGAGCGCGATATTTATCGCCAGAAATTGGCCCGGCTGCTGCGGGTGGAGCTGCGCACCCTGCTGGCCCTGCGCGTCGCCCGCCCCGCGCCGCGCGGCCCGGCGCGGCGCCCGGCCTCTCGCCCCCGCCCCGAGCGGCTCGGGCTGGCCCGGCCGGTCTTCCGGCTGGAGGCCTACTGCCTGGGGGCGCTGGTGCGCCAGCCGGAATTGCTGTACCGGGCGGATCGTGCCCTGAGCGAGTTGCGGCTCTCGCGCCTCACCGCCGGCGATTTCAGCAACACCGAAGATCAGTTGATCTTTGGCATGGTGCAGGCGGCGCTTGACCAGGTGGATACCGACCCGGCCGACTATCTGCAGGGGCGCCTGGACCCCACCCTGGGCCAGCGTATGCGCAGTGTGCTGGACGAAACACAGAAGCTGGACTTGAGCCATCCGCGCGCAGTGGCTGACGTGATCTCTGCGCTGCTGCGGCTGCGGCGGCGCAACATTGGCGAGTGGTTGGGTGAATTGCGCTATCTGGCGCAGGAAGCGCAAGAACAGGGAGATGAGCGCGCGCAGCCGTATGCCGACGAGATTCTCAAACAGGCAGCGGCGCTGGCGGGCGTGGATCAGGCCCTCGGCCGCCAGAGCCGGCGCGCCATCCCGCTGGCTGCGTGAAGGTTGGCGCCGGATGATGTGGATTGCGGTTGACCGGGATTGTTATGCCTGAATCATCGAAACCGAAGCCTCCGAAGCCGGCCGGCCCTGGCGCCGCCCGGCGCACCGCCCGGCCCAGACCAGGCAGGCGCGCGGACGGCGAGTCGCCGGCCGTCGCCTCCGGGAGCCTTTCCGGCGGCGGCGAAGGCGAGCGTTCGCCGAAACCCATCGCCGGCGAGGCGCCCCCGGCGGATGAAATTGAGCTGCTGGATGCCGGGGACCCGATGGAGGGGACGCAGGGCGAGGCAGGCGAACCGGAGCCAGACGCCCTCCCCGACCTGCTCGATGTGGAGGAACCGCCCGAAGAAGAACTGGAGGAAATCGAGGATACCGGTCTGGAGGATCTTGAGCAGGCGGTTGCTGTTGGCGACCCGGCCGACTCGGTGCGCATGTACCTCAAAGAGATCGGCATGGTAGACCTGCTGGAACCCTCTCACGAGCTGTGGCTGGCGGCCCAGATGGCGGCCCCGGCGCGGGTGGATGCCCTGCGCGATGTCCTGCAACCGGCTGTCCCTGCCCCTGAATTGCCCGGCGCCCTGGGCTTTGCGCAGGTTGACGCCCTGCTGGAGACCTACGGCCTTCTGCACGACGAGTTGGGACGCATGGGCCGGGAGCTGCCCGACCTGTATCTGCTGGCGCTTGAGGCCCAGCAGTTGCGTTCCCACTGGAAAAACGAGACCCCCTCCTATTTGCGCGCCTGGCTGGAGGCCGGCCCGTGGGGCGCTGACCCGGATTGGGCGCGTGTGGCCCGGCAGGCCTTTGCCCTGTTTCTCAGGCTGTATGCCCTGCCCTCGCTCACCCAGGCCCGGCTGGTGGATGCGCTGGCAAACGACGCTCCCCCGGAATGGTTGCCCGCGCGCGAACAACTGGCTGCATGGCTGCCCGACGGCGAGGGCATTGAGGCCACCGGGCTGCAGCTCCAACTGCGCGCGGAGGAGGCCAGCGAGGCCCTCAGCCGCGCCAACCTGCGGCTGGTGGTCAGCGTGGCCAAGCGCTACATTGGCCGGGGCATCTCGTTCCTGGACCTGATTCAGGAGGGCAACATCGGCCTGTTGCGAGCGGTGGAGAAATTCGACCCCACCCGGGGCTACAAGTTCAGCACCTATGCCACGTGGTGGATCCGCCAGGCCATCAACCGCGCCATCGCCGATCAGGCCCGTACCATCCGCATCCCGGTCCACATGGTGGAAACCATCAGCCGGCTGATGCGCATCCAGCGCCGGCTGGTCCAGACCCTGGGCCGCGAGCCGACCTTCGAGGAGCTGTCGCTGGAGATGGACATGCTGGCCCCGGAAGAGGTACAGGCCATCCTCAAAGCCCAGGCAGAGGAAGTGCCGCTGGACATATCGCTCGATCGCAAGCTCAAGCGGGCGGCGGCCAAAGTGCGGCGCATCGTTCGCATCTCACAGGAGCCGATGAGTCTGGAAACCCCGGTGGGGGCCGAGGACTCCAGCCAGTTGGGTGATTTCCTCGAAGACGAGAGCCTGCCCGGCCCGGTGGAGATTGCCAACCGGCAGTTGCTGAAAGAACAGGTGCGGAACGCGCTCTCCGTGCTCACCGAACGCGAGCGGGAGGTGCTGGAAATGCGCTTTGGCCTGAAGGACGGGCAGGATCACACCCTGGAGGAGCTCGGGCGCTATTTTCAGGTCACCCGCGAGCGCGTCCGGCAGATCGAGGCCAAGGCTTTGCGCAAGCTGCGGCATCCCACCCGCAGCCGCCCGCTGCGCGATTATCTGGGCTGATTCGGGGCGGCTGTTCTTTGACAGCCAGAATCGCTTGTGATAACATGTACACACTTTGCCCCGCACCGAGACGCTCACATGCAGACTGACCCCGCGCTTGCTCCCTTCCTGCCAATTGCTGTTCTGATCGCGGTCGCTACTCTGGCGGCCGTGCTGATAGTGGGGCTGGGGCACCTGCTGGGGCCGCGCCGGCCTACCGCTCGCAAGGCCGCGCCCTACGAGTCGGGCATGGCCCCCATCGGGCCGGGCACGCGCCGCCTGCCGGTCCGCTTCTATCTGGTGGCGGTGCTGTTCATCCTCTTTGATATCGAAGTGATTTTCTTCCTGCCCTGGGCGGTGGTCTTCCGCAAGCTGGGGCTGTTCGGCCTGCTTGAGATGTTTGTGTTCATTGCGATTCTGCTGGTGGGGTATGTGTACGCCTGGAAGAAAGGGGCGCTGGAATGGGAGTAGAGCAGAAGCTCGGGAACATGGGCGTGGTGACAACCACGCTGGAGCAGGTGGTAAACTGGAGCCGCAGCTACGCCATGTGGCCCATGCTTTTTGGCCTGGCCTGCTGCGCAATTGAGATGATGGGCGCCCAGGCTTCCAGCTACGACATGAGCCGCTTTGGCATGGAACTGATGCGCCCCAGCCCGCGCCAGAGCGATTTGATGATTGTGGCCGGCCGCGTCAGCCGCAAGATGGCCCCGGTGCTGCGCCGGCTGTACGACCAGATGCCCGCCCCCAGGTGGGTGGTTTCTATGGGCGACTGCGCTAGCTGCGGGGGTGTCTTCAACAATTATGCGATTGTGCAGGGCGTGGACGAAGTGGTGCCGGTGGATGTGTACGTGGCCGGCTGCCCCCCGCGCCCCGAAGCACTGATCCACGGGATCATGACCCTGCACGAAAAGGTGCGGGGCGAAAAGCTCAAGACCTGGGCATAATCACAGAGGCGGATTTGCTCCCCCGGGAGGGCGAGTCCGCTTCGCTTTTTTGTCCGGGCAAGGTCGGACTTTGAGCGGCATGCCGCCGAAGTCCGATTTTCCTGACCCTGACGGGTGACGACAGATGACACATATCCAGAAGACGCTGGCGGCGTTACGTGATGCCTTTGGCGAGAGCCTGCGGGCGGTGAACACCTTTCGCGGCGAGACCGAAGTGCTGCTGGAAAAGAGCGCCCTCCTCCCGGCTTGCCGGCTGCTGCACAACGGGCTGGCCTACGATCAACTGACCTCCATCATCGCCACCGACTACTGGCCGCAAGAGCCGCGCTTCGGGGTGCTCTACCAGTTGCATTCGTTGGCCCAGTTGACCCGCGTGCGCCTGAAGGTGATGGTGCCGGGCGAGGACGGCGTTTTGCCCACCGTGGACGGCATCTACCCCAACGCCAACTGGTACGAGCGCGAACTGTACGACATGTTCGGATTGGTCTTCGAGGGCAGCCGCGACCTGCGCCGCATCCTCATGCCCGCCGACTGGGCTGGCCACCCGTTGCGCAAGGACTATCCGCTCGGCTACGAGGAAGTGGAATTCACCTTCAACTTCGACGAGATCGAGCGCAAGAAGCCCTACGCCAGGGAGTGAACGATGGTTACCACGCCGCCGATGCTGGACCAGCACATGCAAGTCACCCTCGACGAACTGAAGCACCTCGTCTCCGAGCGGGCGCTGAGCGGCGAGACCATGCTGCTCAACATGGGACCCCAGCACCCCAGCACCCACGGCGTCCTGCGCCTGTTGCTGGAGCTGGACGGCGAGATCGTGGTGAACTGCGTGCCCGATATCGGTTTCCTGCACACCGGCATCGAAAAAAATATGGAGTCCAAAACCTTCACCAAAGCCCTGGTGATGACCGACCGGCTGGACTACCTGAACACGGTGGGCAACAACTTTGTGTACTGCATGGCCGTCGAGAAGCTGATGGAGGTGCAGGTGCCGGAGCGGGCGCAGGCGGTGCGGGTGATCCTGGCCGAACTGCAACGCATCGCCTCGCATCTGGTGTGGTTGGGCACCCACGCCCTGGATCTGGCGGCCATGTCGGTCTTTCTGTACTGCTTCCGCGAGCGCGAGATCATCCTCGACATTCTGGAAATGTGCTCCGGCCAGCGCATGATGACCTCCTACATCCGCCCCGGCGGCCTGTGGCGGGATGTGCCTTCCGGCTTTGAGGAGGCCGTGCGCAACTTCATCCGCATCTTCCCGGCCCGCATTGACGACTACGAGCGGCTGTTGACCAGGAACACCCTGTTCATGGACCGCACACAGGGCATTGGCGTGATCTCGGCCGAGAATGCCATCGCCTGGGGACTGGCCGGGCCTTCCTTGCGCGGCTCGGGCGTGAACTACGACCTGCGCAAGGCCTACCCCTACTCGGGTTACGAGCAGTATGAATTCGAAGTACCCCTCGCTGCCGAAGGCGATGTGTACGCCCGCTACATCGTGCGCATGCGGGAACTGCGCCAGTCGGTGCGCATTATTCAGCAGGCGCTGGACCGGCTGCCCAGGGGGCCGTTCATCACCGGCGACCGCAAGGTGGCCCCGCCGCCGCGCTCGGAACTGGGCCACAGTATGGAGGCCGTGATCCACCACTTCAAGCTGTGGACCGAGGGCTTCTCTGCCCCGCAGGGCGCGGTGTACGCCGCGGCCGAATCCCCGCGCGGCGAGCTGGGTGTGTATCTGGAGGGGGACGGCGGCCCCAAACCGCACCGGGTGCACTGGCGCACGCCCTCGTTTGCCAACCTGCAGCCGCTGCCGCTGCTGGCCAGAGGGCACTTCGTGGCCGACCTGGTGGCAATTATTGGCAGTGTAGACATTGTGCTGGGGGATGTGGATAGGTAGGGAGGTCGCGTTGCTCGCAGAGAAATACGCCGCTGAAATACAGGCCATGATCGCCCGCTACCCCTCGGAGCACAAACGCTCGGCGGTGATGCCGCTGCTCTATCTCGCACAGCGGGAGTACGGCTACGTGACTCGGGGAGCGATGGGGGAGGTGGCCGAGCTGCTCGGGCTGGAGCCGACGCAGGTGGCCTCGATTGTCGGTTTCTACTCGCTATACTACGACAAGCCGAGCGGCAAGCACCGCATCCAGATCTGCACCGACCTGCCCTGCGCCCTGCGCGGCGCCGACCGCTTCGCCGAGGAAGTCTGCCAGAACCTGGGAGTGAAACTGGGGGAGACCACCGCCGACGGCATGTTCACCGTGGAGGCGGTGATGTGCCTGGCGGCCTGCGACAAAGCGCCCATGTTCCAGCTCCAGAACCGCGATGGTATCGCCTATCACGAGAATCAGACCGTGGCAGGCATACTGAAATTGGTGGAGGAGTTGATAAGCCGGTAGAGGGGTGGTCAGGCGCATGCATATCATTACTCGGAAGAGGCTCAACGATTTTGCCGAAAAACATCCGGACGCTAAATCGGCTCTTCAGCATTGGCACAGATTGATGAAGGCTGAAAACTATGCTTCCCTTACCGATCTGCGAGCAGTCTTTCCGGGAGCAGACCGGGTGGGTAATTTGACTGTGTTCAACATTGGCGGAAATAAGGCTCGACTTGTCGCTGCCATTCACTACAATCGCCGCCGGGTCTATATTCGCGCTATCATGACCCATGATGACTATGACAAAGGCAAGTGGAAGGAATAAACCATGTTACCGGCGAAGATTCAGCAAGTAACAACTGTCTGGCCCTCCCTTTCGACGGCGTTGTATGTCCCCCACACGGAGACAGAGTATCGAGAGACCGTTACGTTGCTTGACAGTCTGATCGACCAGGTCGGGGAAGATGAGGTCCATCCCCTGGCGTCGCTCATGGAGATTCTGGGAGTACTGATTGAGAAGTATGAAGACGACCACATTCCGGTGATCACAGAAATTTAGTCATTGAGGCACGGCATGCCCGAACATATTTTGCTCCGCCACCGCGACGTTCCCAATATTGACCAACTGGACGTGTACCTCGCCCACGGCGGCTTTGAGGCGTTCAGAAAAGTGGTCACCGGCATGACCCCCCGGCAGGTGATTGACGAGGTGAAAGCCTCCGGCCTGCGCGGGAGGGGCGGCGCCGGCTTCCCCACTGGAGTCAAGTGGAGCTTTCTCACGAAGGACTCCTATCCGCGCTACGTCACCGTCAACTGCGACGAATCCGAACCCGGCACCTTCAAAGACCGCGAGATCATGGAGAAGAACCCCTTCCAGTTTCTGGAAGGCGGCATGATCTGCGCCTACGCCGCCGAGGCCCACGTGGTCTACAACTACTGCCGGGGCGAGTTCTGGGAGCTGGCCCACGCGCTCGACCGCAAGGTGGCCGAATTGAAGTAGCGTGGCTACCTCGGGCAGAACATCTTCGGCACGGACTACTCGCTGGAGGTGCACCAGCACCTCGGGGCCGGCGCCTACATCTGCGGCGAGGAATCGGCGCTGCTGGAGTCCATGGAGGGCAGGCTGGGCCAGCCGCGCCTGCGGCCGCCCTTCCCGGCCGATAAGGGCCTGTACAATAAGCCTACCGTGGTGAACAATACCGAGACGCTGACCAATGTGCCGGTGATCATGGCCCGCGGCGCGGCGTGGTACAAAACCCTCGGCACCGAGAAAAGCCCCGGACACAAGGTCTTCTGCCTGTCCGGACACGTCAACCGCCCCGGCAATTACGAGGCCCCGCTGGGTACCACCCTGCGCGAGCTGGTGTACGGCGAGCAGTACGGCGGCGGCATCACCGGCGGGCGCAAACTGAAGGCCATTTTGCCCTCTGGCGCCTCTGCACCCATCCTCCCGGCCACCGGTGAGGTGCTGGACACCCCGCTGACCTACGAGGACCTGCCGAAGATCGGCTCGCTGCTCGGCTCGGCCTCCATCATTTTGATGGACGAGACGGTGGACCTGGCGTGGGCGGCGCTGAAGACCGCGCGCTTCTTCAAGCACGAATCGTGCGGCAAGTGTACCCCCTGCCGCGAGGGCACTTATTGGTCACTGAACCTGCTCGAGCGCGTCAACCGTGGCGAGGCAAAAAAGGCTGACGTGGACTTGCTGAACGAGGTGAACGAGCAGATTGTGGGCAAGTGCCTGTGCCCGCTGGGCGAGTTCTCCACCAGCCCGGTGCTCTCCGGCATCAGGCTCTTCCGCGAGGACTTCGACGGGCACACCAGCGACGGGAAGAAGAAAGCGGCTCGGACGGCAAAGGCGGCGGCGGGAGACTGACGGGTCATGAGAATCTACGACTTCAAAGTGTTCCTGGATCCGGACGAAGAGGCGGGGGGATATGTTGTCACTTGCCCGGCTCTGCCGGGTTGCTATTCTCAAGGTGATACGGTCGAGGATGCGCTGGTGAACATCCGCGAAGCAATCGAGTTATGCCTCGAAGACCTCGAGGCGCTGGGCAAGCCAGTGCCCGACTCAACCAGGACCCTCATGGGGTCGGTTCTGGTGACGGCCTGATGGCGAAATTGCCGGTCATCTCCGGGCGCGAGGCTGTCAAGGTGTTTGAATTGATTGGCTACCGCGTAGTGAGACAGAAGGGAAGCCATTTCCGTTTGCGCGATGATCAGAACGAACTCCACCGTCCTCTGACGATACCGAATCACAAGGAACTGAAGCAGGGCCTGCTGCGGGCACTCATTCGAGATGCGAACCTGACGGTGGGCGAGTTTGAGAGTCTGGTGAAAGGATAGTAACATGACCGGCTCTGGCACCCTGACCCCCGAACAACGACAGGCATGGGCCGAGCGCGCCGCGAAACGCCCGTACTTCATCTGGAACGCCGACATCAGCGAGGAGGGCGTGCGCGGGATTCTGGCGGGCCAGCGGGGCGAGTTGGAGCGAGTTCAAATGATCGCGCACATCATGCAGAACGCAAGGTTTGAGGATATCTGGAAGTACCTTCGAGTGCGAGACATTGTGGATGACTGGCCGCTGATTGCGCGGATGCTCTGGCCGAAAGAATCAAAAGAGTTGTGGGCGTGGGCGCTGCAAGTGTGGGGCTACCATGTCGGCAATGCGTAAGAAACTTGAACGAGACGTACCGATTGGGGTTTGATGTATGGACGCGCCCGACATTCTCACCGAAGAACAAAAGAAAGCGTGGGCGGAACGCGCCGCGAAACGCCCGTACTTCATCTGGTGGGATCAGGATGTCACGGAAGAGGACATTCGCGATTATCTGGCGAACGGGACTCTTTACGAGCGTGTTGTCTACATGAGTTACATCCTCAACGACGCGGAGTTTGAGGATGTCTGGAAGTATCTGAAGCTGAAGGAAATTCAGAAATACTTCTGGCAAATTCGCTGGCGCACGACCGGACTACGCGATCATTGGCGACAACTGCTGACGTTGTTGGGGTACCCTCCTGATGAATGTGCTGACCCCCGCGCAGCGCGAGTTCTTGGCTAGATTCTTCGCGCGCGCCAGGGCCCAGAAGTTCTACCTGACCGGTGGCAGCGCGCTGGCGGAGTTCTACCTGGGCCACCGTTTCAGTCAGGACATGGACTTGTTCACGCAAGATAAGCAGGCGTGGCAAGCCATCGAAGAAGACGTGCGATTCGCTGTAGAGTCGGTCGGCGGAACGCTTGATTTCCGGGCGGCAAAACCTCAGGACGAACTTCACCGGGCGATTATCCGGGTTGCGCACGAGCCGGAGTTGAAGGTTGACATTGTCCGTGACGCTCCGCCGCACTTCGGCGAGCCAGAGGTGCAGAACGACGGGGTGATTGTAGACTCGCTGGAAAACATTGCTGTCGGGAAACTGCTTGCTCTTTACGGGCGTGCGTACCCGCGTGACTTTGTGGACGTGTTCTTTTTGCTGGAAAACGGCTGGAACTTCAGACGACTGATCGAGTTGGGCAAAGAGAAGGATCCGGGCCTGATTGAGTTCTATCTGGCGGGGATGTTGCGGGACGCTTCGAGGATTCGGGAGAGGCAATTGCCGGTTCTGTTGAAGCCGCTCGATCTGGAACAGATGAAATCCCGTTTTCTGCAACTTGCAAATGATATTTCGAAGACTGAGGAAGCCAATGGCTGACCTTGTTACCCTGACAATAGACGACAAGCAGGTGCAGGCGCCGCGCGGCGCCCTGATTGTGGACGCGGCCAAACGCGCCGGCGCCGACATCCCCGTCTTCTGCTACCACCCCAAACTGGAGCCGGTGGGCATGTGCCGCATGTGCCTGGTGGAAGTGGGCCGCCCGGCAGTGGACCGGGCCACCCGCCAGCCGGTGCTCAACCCGGACGGCTCCCCGCGGATTGACTTTGGCCCCAAACTGGAGACCGCCTGCACCGTGCCGGTCTCCGAGGGAATGGTGGTCCGCACCGTGACCGATGTGGTCCGCGAGGCCCGCGACGACATCCTCGAATTCCTGCTCACCTCCCACCCGCTGGATTGCCCGATCTGCGACAAGGGCGGCGAGTGCCCGCTGCAGAACCTCACCCTGCGCCACGGCCCCGGCGTCAGCCGCTTTCTGTACGACGAGAAAATGCACCTTGCCAAGCACGTGCCGCTGGGCAGCCCCGACTACGCGCTGATTTTCCTCGACCGTGAGCGCTGCATCCAGTGCGCCCGCTGCGTCCGCTTCTCGGATGAAATTGCCGGCGATCACGTGCTGGGCTTCTTCGAACGCGGGCGCAAGCTGGAAATCGTCACCTTCTCCGAGCCGGGCTTCGACTCCAGATTCTCTGGCAACACCACCGATATTTGCCCGGTGGGAGCGCTGACCACCGCCGACTTCCGCTTCGGCGCCCGCCCGTGGGAGCTTACCCCGGCTGCCTCGATCTGCGGCCATTGCCCGGTAGGCTGCAACACCACCCTGAGCATCCGGCGCGAGGCAAAGAGCGGCGGCGGGTTCGCCGTCAAGCGCGTGCTCCCGCGCCAGAACGAGCAGGTCAACGAAATCTGGATCTGCGACAAGGGCCGCTTTGGCCATCACTTTGCCAGCGACCCGGAGCGGCTCACGCATCCGCTGGTGCGGCAGGATGGCCGGTTGGTGGAAGCCAGTTGGGACCAGGCCCTGACCCTCGTGGCCGAGAAGTTCCGGGCCGCCGGCGCGGGCCTCGTCGGGGTGGCCGGGGACCGGCTTTCCAACGAGGACCTGTTCAACTTCCGCAAGCTGGTGGAGGGCGCGGGCGGCGGGGCCTCGCTCTACAGCCCGATGGGCGGTGGGGAGGCCGTCCGGCAGGTGGGGGTGGGGGTGGGGACCAACTTCTCCAGCATGGGCAAGGGCGCGGCCATTCTGCTGGTGGCCTGCGATCTGGAGGAGGAAGCGCCGCTGTGGTGGCTGCGGGTGAAGCAGGCTGCCGGGCGCGGGGCCACGTTGATCGTCGCCAACGCCCGCCCCACGCGGGCCGACCGCGCCGCGAATCACACCCTGCGCTACCGCTATGGGGAGGAAGTCGCCACCGTGCAGACCCTGACCGGCGGCGCTTCGCCGGCGGCGCAGGCCTTCGCGGGGGCCGAGAATGGGGTGATCCTGTTCGGCAGCGACGGGCTGGATTTCGCCGGCAGCGGCGCGCTGGCCGCGGCCAGCGCCCACCTGCTGCTTGCCACCGGGCACGTCGGCAAGCCGAACAACGGCCTTATCGGCGTCTGGTCGCATGGCAACACTCAGGGCGAGTGGAAGCTGGGCGTGACCCCGGATGGCCGCAGTGTGGCCGAGATCACCGCCGGGGCGAAGGCGGCCTACCTCGTCGCCGCCGACCCGGTCGGGGACGGGGACGCGGTCCGGGCGGAGTTCACCGTGGTGCAGGAGCTGTTCCTCACCGAAACGGCAAAGCAGGCCGATGTGGTGTTGCCGGCCCAATCGTTCGTCGAGCGCGAGGGCACTTATACCTCCGGCGAGCGGCGCGTGCAGCGCTTCTATCCCGCCCTCCCGCCGCGCGGCGAGACAAAGGGCGACTGGCAGATTGCGGCCGAGATCGGCGCCCGGCTGGGGCCTGCCCCCGATACCTTCGGCAATCGGGGGCAGGCGCTGGCGGCTGCCTCCCCGGCGGCGGTGCTGCTGGAGATCACCCGCGAGATCTCCGCTTTTGCCGGGGTCACCGTTCAGGCGCTCTCGAAAGTGGAAAAGCAGTGGCCGGACGTGGGCGGCGCGGATTCGTACTACAGCGGCGCGGCCCACGAGAATACCCAGGGGGTGGGCGTGCAGTTGCCTTCCGGCGCGGAGCGCGGCGAGACGCCGGCCCTGGCGCGGATAGCGCCGCCGGCGGCGCCCTCCGGCGAGGGGCTGAGGTTGGCGCCGGTCACGTTGCTGTATGATCGCGGCCCGACCTTCGCCAAATCGGCGCTGATGGGCCCACGGCTGCCGGAAGCGCACGTGCAACTCAGCAGCGCGGACGCCGCCCGGCTCGGGGTGGGGGATGGCGACCGGGTCAGGATAACGCTGCCCGGCGGCGAGGTCACGGTCCCCGCACGGGTAGATGGCCGGGCGCCGGAAGGGTCCGCCCTGCTGCCGCGCAGCCTCGGGCTGGCGGTCCCGGCCGGGGCGGCGGTCGCCCGGATCAGCAAAGCGGAGTAGCCAATGGTCGTCAGTCAGGATGTCATTGATTTTCTGATCCGGTACGAATGGATCGTCTGGGCGGTCAAGGCCTTCATCATCGTGTTTGCGCTGGCCACGGGCTTTGCCTACACCACCCTGTACGAGCGCAAGGTGCTGGCATGGATGCAGGTGCGCATCGGCCCCAACCGGGCCGGGCCGGGCGGCTTCCTTCAGCCGCTCGCCGACGGCATCAAGCTGTTTTTCAAAGAGGAACTGATCCCGGCGCAGGCCGATAAAATCATCTTTCTGCTGGCCCCGATCATTACCGTGCTCCCGGCCTTTGTGATTCTGGCTGTGGTCCCCCTGGCCCCGACCGTGACCCTGTGTCCGAGCGCGGACCTGCTGCGGGCGCCGACCCCGGCCTGCTACCCCTTTGTGATGGGCATGGCCGACGTGAACGTGGGGCTGCTGTACATCCTGTCGGTGGCTTCGATTGCGGTATACGGCGTGGTGCTGGCCGGCTGGTCGTCCAACAACAAATACGCCATGATGGGCGGCATTCGTTCCTCGGCGCAGATGGTGAGTTACGAGCTGGCGCTGGGCCTGAGCGTGGTCGGCCCGGTGATGCTGGCCGGTTCGCTCAGCATGGATGACATTGTGAAGGCGCAGTCGCCGGTGTGGTTCGCGGCGCTGCAACCGGTGGCGACGCTGGTTTTCCTGATTGCCGCGCTGGCGGAGGTCAACCGCGCGCCGTTCGACATGCCGGAGGCCGAGCAAGAGTTGACCGCCGGGTATCACACTGAGTACTCCGGCATGAAGTTCGCCTTGTTTTTCATGGGCGAGTACATCAAGATGATCGGGGTTTCGGCCATCGGCGCCACGCTGTTCTTTGGCGGGTACGGCGGGCCGGGGATCGGCAACCCGGGTGTGCCGGCCTGGTTGCAGGCCATTCTGGGCTTTCTGTATTTCTTTGGCAAGATTCTGGCGCTGCTGTTCGGGATGATCTGGGTGCGGGCCACCCTGCCGCGCATCCGCTACGACCGGCTGATGGCCTTTGGCTGGAAGGTGCTGCTGCCGCTGGCGCTGGCGAACGTGGCCGCCACCGCCGCGGCGCTGGTTTCGCCGGCGATCTTCTGGGTGCTGGTGGGGGCGTTGGCACTGGTGGTGGCCGGATATTTGCTGACCTTGAAAAACAGGGTTCTTCTCTCCTTGCTGATTCTGGTGCTGCTTTTCCCCGCCGCCCCGGCCCGCGCCGCCAGTACGGGCGGACCTCACCTGACACCTGACACCT
>CAYZNA010000050.1:11819-15104 GCA_964478665.1 uncultured Anaerolineales bacterium | reverse complement strand
CCTTCCTTCTTCCTCCTTCCTCCTTCCTCCTTCCTCCTTCCTCCTTCCTCCTTCCCTCCTTCCCCCCATGGCCCTCTTCTCCAAAGACATCGGCATAGACCTGGGCACGGTGAACGTGCTGGTCACCGAACGCGGCCAGGTGCTGGTGCAGGAGCCGGCGGTAGTAGCGATTGCCGTGGCCGAACAGAAGATCGTTGCGGTTGGACAGGAAGCGCGCGACATGTACGGCAAGGTGCCGGAGTTTATCGGGCTCACCCGGCCCCTGCGCGAGGGCGTGATTGCCGACTACGAGATCACCGGGCGCAGGCTGGACTACTTTATCCAGAAGGTGAGCGGCCCGGTGCGCCTGTTCAAGCCACGGGTGATGATCACAGTGCCGTACGGCGCCACCAGCGTGGAGAGCCGGGCGGTGCACGAGGCCGCCGTCCAGGCCGGCAGCCGGGAGGCCTACTTGATTCACGAGCCGCTGGCCGGGGCCATCGGAGCCGGCCTGCCGGTAGCCACCCCCTCCGGGAACATGGTCGTGGTGCTGGGCGGCGGGGTCAGCCAGGCCGGGGTGGCCGCTGTGAATGGGTTGGTCTCCGCCGGGGCGGTCCGGGTGGCCGGCTTGAAGCTGGATGACGCCATCGTTTCCTACGTGCGCAAGAAGTACGGGCTGACCATTGGCGAGACCACCGCAGAAGAGGTCAAGCTGCGTATCGGGGCCGCCACCCCGCTGGACGACGAATTGACCATGGATGTCCATGGCCGGGACCAGGTGACCGGCCTGCCGCGCAGCATCACCCTGAGCACGGGCGAGACCGTGGAGGCCATGCAAGAGCCGCTCGGGCTGATCCTGGCGATGATCAAAAACGTGCTGGAGAAGACGCCGCCAGAACTGGCCTCCGACATTATTGATCGGGGAATTGCGCTGTGCGGCGGCGGAGCACAGTTGCGCGGGGTGGACCGCCTGATTACCAGAGAGACCGGTGTGCCGGCCTTTGTGGTGGATAACCCGGTGGCCTGCGTGGCGCTGGGCACCGACAAAGCCCTGCAGAACTACGAAATGGTGCGGCGTTTTCTGGTGCCAGCCTGAAGCCCGCCCCGGAGGGAATACAATCCGCGCCCGATGACAGGCTCACCGGGCGCGCTGTGTTTGTGCCGGCAGGCAGCGATTCTCTACGGTTGCAAATAGTATGTCATGCGTTGCAGGTGGAGAACCGGGTCAATGTGCTGCACCCGCACGTGATCGGGCACCGTCAGGCTGATCGGCGCATAGTTGAGGATCGCCCTCACGCCGCCTTCGACCAGTTGGTCGGCCACCTCCTGCGCCACGCCGGCCGGCACGGCCAGCATGGCCACCTGGATGCGGCGCTGGCGCAGCACTGGCGCCATCACCTGCGCGTCCATCACCTCCAACGCGCCCAGCTTCTCTCCGATTTTGGCCGGGTCGTTGTCGAAGATGAGCGAGATGTGAAAGCCCCGGTTGCGGAAGCCCTGATAATGCACCAGCGCCCGGCCCAGGTCTCCGGCGCCTACCAGCGCAACTTCCCACTCCCGGTCCACCCGCAGGATCTGCTGGAGTTGCTCGAGCAAGAAGCGGACCTGGTAGCCGGTTCCCTGTTTGCCGAACTCGCCGAAGTGCGACAGGTCTTTGCGGATCTGCGCCGAGGAGATGCCCAACCGTTCACCCAGTTCGTGCGAAGAGGTGATCTCCTGATGCTCGCCGGCCATGCGGCTGAGCGCGCGCAGGTAGACTGGAAGGCGACCGATTACGATGTCCGGGATGTCCCCCGTTGCCATGTGTATCCTCCCGCTGGCGGTATCTGTTAAACGGGACATAATTTAGCATGTTTCTTGTACCTGTGCAAATAGGAACAAATGGGGCTATGATTAAGTTGCGCCGGGCGCACCGCCCGGCCGGCCTGAGTTTCCGGGAGAGCTTCTGACCGTGCGCCGCTTTCTCATCTTTGCCCTGCTGGCTGCTGCCCTGGCTGCGGGCGGGTACTATTTCTGGAACCAGCGCCGGCAGGCGCAGTTGGCCGCCGCGGCCGTCCCCCTGCGTTCTGCACAGATTGCGCGGGGCACGCTGGCCGCCAGCGTCAGCGCCGCCGGTTCCATTGCCCCGCAGGGGCGCGCCGAGCTGGCCTTTTCGGCGCCCGGGCGCGTTGCCGAGGCGCCAGTGAAGGTGGGGGACGTGGTCCACAAGGGAGACCTGTTGATGCGGTTGGAGGACGCCGACCTGCTGCTGGCGCTGGAGCAGGCGCGAGTCAACCTGACCTTGCAGCAGATTGCCCGCGATCAACTGCTGGCCCCCCCGCGTGAGGTGGATCTGGCCGTGCTGCAGGCCGCAGTTGCGCTGGCCGAGGCCCAGGTGACTCAGGCCGCCCAGAACAACAACCAGACCGCGGTGGACATTGCCCAACGCAACCTTGAGCTGGCCCAACTGGCGCTGGAACAGACCTACGTGCTGTTGGATCAGGCCCACAAGGCCGGGCAAGACGAGTCCGTGCTTAAGAGCCAGGAGCGGGCCAATCTGGAGGCCATTCAAGTGGCCCAGTTGCGCCTGGAAGGGGCAAAACGCGCCCCTACCGGCGGACCGCTGGCTGCCGCCGAGGCCTCCCTGGCGGCCGCTCAGGCTGCCCTGCAGGCCGCCGAAAAAGGCCCCGGCGAGCAGGACCGCCGCATCGCCCGGTTGCAGGTCAGCCAGGCGCAGACCGCGTTGGAGCAGGCCCGGGCCGACCTGGCGCGCACTCGCCTGCTGGCCCCCTTCGATGGGGTGGTGGCCGTGGTCAATCTTGAGCCGGGCGAACTGGCCGGCGGCCCGCTGCCGGCAGTGGTGCTGGTGGACCTCAGCCAGTTGCACATGGACGTTTCGGTGGATGAGGTGGATGTGGCCCGCCTGCGGGTCGGCCAGCGCGTGCAGGTCACCGCCGATGCCCTGCCGGACGTTACCCTGGCGGGGACGGTGGACCGGCTGGCGCCGGCGGCCAGCGCCGGGGCCGGCGTGGTGAGCTACAGCGTGCGGGTGGCGCTGGCCCCCGCCGGGGCCACCCTGCGCCCGGGCATGAGCGCCACCGCCGAGATTGTGGTAGACGAGGTGACCGACGCGCTGCTGGTGCCCAATTGGGCCATTCGCCGCGACCGCCAGAGCGGCAAGGCGCTGGTGAACGTGCGGCGCGGCGAGGGCACGCAGGAGGTCGAAATCGAGATTGGCCTGCGCAACGAGGAATACAGCCAGGCGCTCAGCGGGGTGCAGGAGGGCGACACCGTGGTGGTGGGCGCCGGGCAGACCCGCTTTACGTT
>CAYZNA010000050.1:0-11719 GCA_964478665.1 uncultured Anaerolineales bacterium | reverse complement strand
ATTCGGCGGCGGGTAGGGGCGACTTTACGTTATTCGGCGGCGGGTAGGGGCGACTTTACGTTATTCGGCGGCGGGTAGGGGCGACTCGCCGAGTCGCCCCTACAGCGCCCGTACAGCGGATGGCCCGCAACGGCGCACATCGGGCAGGGAGAGAGAGGGCGGTATGTCGGGCAAACGCAATCCACTGGCGCGGCTGGGCGGCTGGCTGCGCGCGCGCCTGGGCTGGCTGACGCTGCTGGCGTTGCTGGCCGGTGCCGGCGCCGGTGCCGTCTGGTTCCGTGGGCGGCAGGCGGCCCTCGCGGCGCAGCAGGCTCAAGCTGCCCTGCGCACCGCGGTCGTGGCGCGGGGCGCGGTCCGAGTGGGAGTCAGCGCCACCGGCTCGCTGCTGCCTGCCCGCCAGATTTCGCTTACTTTTCTCCAATCGGGCGCCGTAACAGAGGTGGCGGTGCAGCCCGGCGACGCGGTCCACGCCGGGCAGGTGTTGGCCCGGCTGGACGACGCCGATGCCCGCCTGGCGGTCAGCCGCGCCGAGGACGCCCTCGCCATCCAGCAACTAACGCTGGAGAAGCTGCAGGCCGGGCCAGACTCGCAGGAGGTGGCGGTGGCCGAGGCCAACGTGCGCGCTGCCCAATCCAGCCTTGCTGATCTGCAGGTCGGCGCCAGGCCGCAGGAGGCCCAGATTGCCCGCCTGCAATACGATGATGCGCTCAAATCGCTGGACGACGCCCGCCAGAACCTGTGGGATTTGCAACACGCCACGCTGCCCAACGGCCAGCCGCTGCCTGTGCCGGAGGTCACCCTGCAACTGGCCGATCTGAGCGTGCGCACCGCCAACGCCGCCGCCGAGCTGGCCCGGCTGCAGTGGCAGCAGGCCGGAGCCGGGGCCGGGGCGCCGGCGCTGGCCGTGGCCGGGCGGCAGATCGAGCAGGCCGAAGCGCAGGCGGCCCGGACCCGGGCCGGGCCGACCGAATTCCGCTTCAGCGTGGCGCGGGCACGGGCGGCCATTGATCAGGCGCAACTGGCGCTGGACCTGGTCCGGCTGACCCTTGAGCGCACTGCGCTGCTGGCCCCATTTGACGGCGTGGTGGGCGAGGTCAACCTGCAGGTGGGCGAACCGGCGCCGGCGGCGCTGCCCGCCCTCACCCTGCTGGACACCTCCAGCTTTCATCTTGATCTGGCAGTGGACGAGGCCGACGTGGCCCGCATATCCGAAGGGCAGGCCCTCAGCCTCAGCCTCGACGCGCTGCCCGACGCCGGCCTGACCGGGAAGGTGGCCCGCATTGCCCCGCTGGCCAGCGTGACCGGTGGCGTGGTAACTTACGCCGTGCGCGTCTCACTCGACCCGACCGAGGCCCCGCTGCTGGCCGGGATGAGCGCCACCGCCGAGATTGTGGTGGCCGAGGTCCAGGATGCACTGCTGATCCCCAACTGGGCGCTGCGCCGGGACCGCACCACCGGCGAGATTCTGGCCAGCCTGCAACGCGGCGCCGAACTGATGGAAGTGCCGGTCACCCTCGGTCTGCGCGGGGACCAGACCAGCCAGGTGCTGAGCGGCCTGCAGGAGGGCGAGGTGGCCGCCGTCTCCCTTCAGCGCGAACAGGTAGACCTCTTCGGCGGAGGCCAATAATGTCCCCCTCCACCCCTCACTCTAACTCTAACTCTAACTCTAACTCTAACTCTAACTCTAACTCTAACTCTAACTCTATCACTCCGCCCGTCATCCGCTTCCAGAGCATCACCAAAACCTACCGCATGGGTGAGCAAGAGGTGCACGCCCTGCGCGGAGTGTCAGCCGAGATCATGCCCGGCGAACTGCTGTCCATCATGGGGCCGTCTGGCTCAGGCAAATCCACCTTGATGAACATCCTCGGTTGCCTGGACCAGCCCACCACCGGGGAATACTGGCTGGACGGCGCGGCGGTAGCCAGGCTCTCCGACAACGCCCTGGCCGACATTCGCAACCGCAAGATCGGCTTCGTGTTTCAAAACTTCAACCTGCTGCCGCGCACCTCGGCGCAGCAACAGGTGGAACTGCCGCTGGTATACGCCGGCGGTTCCGGGCGGGCAAAGAAGGCGCGGGCGGCGCTGGAAGCGGTCGGGTTGGGGGACCGGCTGCACCACCGGCCCAGCGAGCTATCCGGCGGGCAGCAGCAGCGGGTGGCCATCGCCCGCGCGCTGGTCAACGATCCGACTATCATCCTGGCCGACGAGCCGACCGGCAATCTGGACACAAAGTCCGGGGCGGAGATCGTGGGCATTTTCCAGCGCCTGAACCGGGAGCAGGGCATCACGGTGATCTTCGTCACCCACGATCCATTCATCGCCCGTCACACCGGGCGCATCATCCTTATTCAGGATGGGTTGATCCACGGCGATGAGGTGGTGGACGAGCCGCTGGCGGCCGGCGCCGAACGGCCCTCCGAACACGCGCTGCTCGGCCGGCTGAACCCGATGGATGTCAAGACCCTGAGGGTCTGAATACCAATTGCCACTATGATAGTCGAGAACTTGCGCATCGCCCTGCGCGGCCTGGCGGCCAACAAGCTGCGCGCCGGGTTGACCATGCTGGGCATTGTGATCGGTGTGGCGGCGGTGATCACCCTGCTCTCGGTGGGCAAGGGCGTGGAGCAATTCGTCACCGCCCAGTTCCAGAGCATTGGCTCCAATCTGCTATTTGTGTTCGAGGGTTCGCCCAATGGCGATAGCGGCCAGCGGACGCGCCCGCTGACCAACGCCGACGCCGGCGCCCTCAGCACTGACTTCCGCGCCGCCGACATCCTGGCCGTGGCCCCGGAATGGGACGGCTTCGCCCGCGTGGACTACCGCCGCGAGAGCGCCGATCTGCGCGTGGCCGGGGTGACGCCGGAATACACCCGCCTGCGCGACTGGCCGGTCGCGGCCGGCGATTTTGTGACCGAGGGCGATCTGCGTGGCAGCGCGCGCATCGTGGTGCTGGGCGCCACTGCCTACAAGACCCTGTTCCCGGAGGGTGAGGACCCGCTGGGCGCCACAATCAAGATCAAAGACATCAACTTCCGCGTGGCCGGGGTGATGGCCGAACGCGGCGGAAACGCTTTTGGCGACGAGGACAACGTGGTGTTTGTGCCGCTCTCCACTGCGCAGGAGCGGCTGTTCCCGGCCCGCACGCGCGACGGGCAGTTGCGCGTCTCGTTTATTTACGTGCAGGCAGCCAGCGCGGAGCGGATGGAGGCCGCCGCCGCCCAGGTCACCGAGGTGCTGCGCGACCGCCACGACATCCGCTTCCGCGACGAGGACGACTTTTCGGTAATTACCCAATCTGACCTGATCTCGGCCTTCGGCGAGGTGACCGGCGTGTTGACCATCTTCCTCGGGGCCATTGCCGGCATTTCGCTGCTGGTGGGCGGCATTGGCATTATGAACATCATGCTGGTCAGCGTGACCGCGCGCACGCGCGAGATTGGGCTGCGCAAGGCAGTGGGCGCCCGGCGCGCCGATATTCTGGGGCAGTTTCTCATCGAAGCGATCACGCTCTCGCTGCTGGGCGGCGTCATTGGCATTGCCATCGGCGCGGTCGGATCGCAATTGGTGTCCGGCCTGGCCCGCGACTTGCAGGTGCGCGTCACCCTCGACTCGGTGCTGCTGGCCACCGGCTTCTCGGCTGCGGTGGGGCTGTTCTTCGGCATCTACCCTGCCACCCGCGCTGCCCGCCTGCATCCGATTGATGCCCTGCGCTATGAGTGAACATGCTCCTCGAAAACCTGCGCCTCGCCCTCCGTAGCCTTACGGTCAACAAAACTCGCGCTACGCTGACCATGCTGGGCATTACTATCGGCGTGGCGGCGGTGATCACCTTGCTCTCGGTGGGGCAGGGGGTGAACGCCTACGTGCAAAGCCAGTTTGAGGGGCTGGGCACCAACCTGGTCTTCCTCTTTCCCGGGACCTTTCAACCCGGCTCCGGGCCGCCGGGGCGGGGCGGCGCCGAGGCGCCGCTGACCGACGCCGATTGGGCCGCGCTGGCCGACCCCTTCCGCGTGCCGGACGCGGCCCTGGTAGCCCCGCTGCTGCGGCGGACCTCGCTGATCACCGCCGGCAACCGGGATACCTCCACCACAGTGCGCGCCGTCACGCCCGACTACGCCCCGGCGCGCAACTTCGGCGTGGCCCAGGGCCGCTTCCTCACCCAGACCGACCTCGACGACCGCGCCCGGGTGGCGGTGATCGGCCAGACCGTGCTCAACAAGCTCTTTCCGCTCGAACTCAACCCGGTCGGGCAGACCATCCGCATCAACCTGATTCCCTTCCGGGTGGTGGGCGTGCTGGAGAAAAAGGGCGGCACGGTGATGGGCGATGAGGACGACACGCTGATTGTGCCGCTGACCACCGCCTTCACCCGGCTGTATTCGGTGCGCACGCCCTCCGGCCACAATCGCGTCAGCATGGTGATGTTCAAAGCCGAGTCTCCCGAGCGCACCGACGCCCTGATTGCCGAGGTACAGGACGTGATGCGCGAGCGACACCGCATCCCCTTCCGCGGCGAAGATGACTTCACCGTGCTGAGCGAGCAGGACCTGTCCAACGCTTTCGGGCAGGTGACCGGGGTGCTGACTATCTTCCTCGGGGCTATTGCCGGCATCTCGCTGCTGGTGGGCGGCATCGGCATTATGAACATCATGCTGGTCACCGTCACCGAGCGCACCCGCGAGATCGGGCTGCGCAAGGCGGTGGGCGCCAGAAGCAGCGCCATCCTGTCCCAGTTCCTGATCGAGGCGGTGGCGCTGGCGCTGGTGGGCGGGGCCATTGGCATTGGCCTGGGCTGGGCAGGGGCGTGGGGCATCCACCGCGCGGTGCCACAACTGCAAACCACGGTCACCCCCGATGCGGCGCTGCTGGCTACCGGCTTTTCGGCGGCGGTGGGCCTGTTCTTTGGCATCTACCCGGCCAGCCGGGCGGCGGCGCTGCGCCCGATTGACGCCCTGCGGTATGAATGATGAACGACCCCGGCACCCCCCGGCACCCCCCGGCACCCCCCGGCACCTGCGTCCGGGGCAGGTGTGCGTCCGGGGCAGGTGTGCGTCCGGGGCAGGTGTGCGTCCGGGGCAGGTGTGAACGACCGAAGGTGACGTCACTTGCGGCAATTGCGCCGTGGGGCTAGAATTGGCACACCTTGACCTTACCCTCGAAGGGAGACAAATATGGACATCGGGGCATCATTCAGCTTTATCACCAGCGACCGCGATTGGATCAAGAAGATTGCCATCGGCGCGCTGCTGGCCTTCACCGGCATTGGCATCATCGCCGTGACCGGGTGGTCGGTGGAGATCATGCGCCGCCTGGCGCGCAACGACCCGGAGCTGCTACCGGATTGGAACAACTTTGGCCAGTACGCGCTCGACGGGCTGAAGCTGGGCGTGATAGGCTTCGTCTGGGTGCTGCCCCTCATACTTATCGGCGCCTGCGCCGGCATCGCGGCGGCCTTCATGGGGGGGGATTTGTCTTCCGACGCCGGCGGCATTCTGTCGCTGTTGGTGCTCAGTTGTGTCGGGTTGCTCGCGGTGGTGTATAGCCTGCTGCTGAGCTTCTTGCTGCCGGCGGCGGCCGGCCTGCTGGCCGACGGCGGCGATTTCGGCCAGGCGCTCAACCCGGCCAACGCCTTCCGGCTGCTGCGGGCCAATCCGGGCGGGTTTGTCGTGGCGGCGCTGCTGGGCGGCGTTGCCATCGGCGTACTGGCCAGCGTGGGCGCCGTCTTCTGTGGCGTTGGTTCCTTCCCGGCGATCGCCTTCGGCTACGCCGTGCAGGGCCACCTGTGGGGCCAGGCCTACGCCCGGGCGAAGGGCAACCCCGGTCCGCTGATGGCCTGAGTCCCGAAAGGAGTAGCGGGCGCATCCCCATGCACCCGCGCCGCGCGTGGAGAGGCACCTTCCGCCCTTTCCGGGCATGGACCCCTATCTGGAAGCGCCGGATTTCTTTCCGGATCTGCACGCTCACCTGGCCTCGGCTTTGAGCGGGTTACTCAATGCCGCGCTGCCGCATCCCTATTATGCTCGGATGAACGTGCGCCATGAGTTGGGACTGGTGCTGGAGGCTGGCGCGTTGCGGTCGGTGATTCCGGATGTGGTGGTCAGCCGGCGACTGCGTGAGCCGCCGGGCCAGTGGGGCAATGTGGCAGTCGCGGATTCGGTGGTCGTGGTGGCCCCGCGCAAGCAAGAGACGCCGGGCGTGGAGTTTCGCATTCACACCGACCCGGTGAGGCATACGTTTGTGGAGGTGCGGGACGCGGCGCGCGGCCACAAATTGGTTACCTTCATTGAGATAGTCAGCCCTTCCAACAAGAAACCCGGCCCGGACCGGCGGGCCTATGAGAACAAGCAGCGCGAGGTGTTGGAGAGCGATGCCAGTGTGATCGAGTTAGACCTGCTTCGTACAGGCCGCCGCTTGTTGCCATACCTTGAACTGGAAGCTGCGGTTCACGATATTGGCTGCGATTATTTGATGCTGCTCAACCGCGCCAGCCTGCGCGAAGACCGCTGGATGGATTACACGCTCTACCCGGTGAAGCTGCGCGAGACACTGCCCTGCATTCCGGTGCCACTGGCCGGCGCTGACCCCGACGTGCTGCTGGACCTGCAGGTCGCGTTCAACCGCGCATACCTGGACGGCCCGTACCTGCGGGCAGTGGACTACACTGCCGAGCCGGACCCGCCGCTGCGCGAGGAAGACCGGCCCTGGGCCGCTGAGTTGCTGCGGGCCGCCGGGCTGCGCGGGGAGCAAGCGGAGCGTGGGGAGGGAGAGGAGGTGATGGAGAGGGGTTAGAGTTAGAGTTAGAGTTAGAGTTGGGGAAGGATAGCGCATGGCCCCGCCAGTCCGCGCGGACCGGTTCGGGGTTACGAGGACGAGGGTTCCCTGCCGCAGGGCAGGGCCACCCTGCGCGTGGCGCGGGGGAAAATCGAGTGATCAGCGGAAGCCCTCCGGGGGCGCCAGCCTCCGACGTCTTTCCCTCCAGACAAACTGAAGCTCCGGTTCAAATCCGGCGAGTAATCGCCGGGACAGAGGCCGGGAGCACTGGCCACACCGTGAAGTGTGAAGCGTGGAGTGCCACGTGTCACGTTTCACGTGTCCGTCAACTGATTGGAACTTACGGAGGGAAATCCCATGTGTGGCATTGTTGGTTACGTAGGGCCGCGCGACGCGACCCCCATCATCCTGGCCGGGCTGAAGCGGCTGGAATATCGCGGCTACGACTCGGCCGGCGTTGCCGTGCTGGCTGCGGGCGGCCAGATTGAGGTGCGCCGCGACGGCGGCAAGTTGACCAACCTGCAGCGGCTGGTGGACGAGCAGCCGCTTAGCGGACAGATCGGCATCGGGCACACCCGTTGGGCTACCCACGGGGCGCCCAACGCCCGCAACGCGCATCCCCACACCAGCGCCAACGGCGAGGTGGTGGTGGTGCACAACGGCATTGTGGAGAACTTCTCGCCCCTGCGCGATGAACTGCGCGCCGAGGGGGTCGAGTTCCGCTCCGATACCGACACCGAAATCATCGCCCATCTGGTGGAGCGCTACACCGCTGCCGGGGAGGGGCTGGCGGAGGCCACCCGCAAGGCCATCGGCCACCTCAAGGGCGCGCACGGCATTGTGGTGATGTCGGCCCACGAGCCGGACAAGATCGTGGCTGCCCGCGTGGGCAACGCCGGCGGCGTAGTGGTGGGGGTCGGGCAGGGGGAGATGTTTGTGGCCTCCGACATGCCGGCCATTCTGGAGCACACCCGAAATGTGGCCTTTCTGGAACCCGAGCAGATAGTAGTGGTCACGCGGGAGGGCTTCACCTGCCGCACCCTGTCCGGGCAGCCGGCGACGGCGCCGGTGCAGGCCGTGTCGTGGGATCCGGTCTCGGCGGAGAAGGGCGCCTACCGCCACTTCATGCAAAAGGAGATCCACGAACAGGTGCGCTCGCTGACCGATACCATCGGCGGGCGGGTGAATTTCGCCACCGGCGAGGTCAACCTGCCCGACCTGAATCTCACCCCGGAGCTGGCGTCCCGCATCGAGCGGATTGTGATCACCGCCTGCGGCACCGCCGCCCACGCCGGGATGGTGGGCAAGTACATGATCGAGAGCCTGGCGCGCATCCCGGTGGAGGTGGACATTGCCTCCGAGCTGCGCTACCGCGACCCGATCCTGAACGAGCGCACGGTGGTGCTGGCTATCAGCCAGAGCGGCGAGACCGCCGACACCCTGGGGGCCATGGCCGAGGCCCGGCGGCGCGGCGCGAGGCTGTGGAGCATCGTCAACGTGATCGGTTCACAGGCCATGCGCGCCGCCGACGGCGTGATCCCCATGCTCAGCGGGCCGGAGATCGGCGTGGCCTCCACCAAGGCCTTCACCGCCCCGCTGGTGGACCTGTACCTGCTGGCGCTGCTGCTCGGCAGCCTGCGCGGCGCGCTGAGCGACCGGCGGCGGCGCGAGCTGGCCGCCGATCTCTCCCGCCTGCCGGACCTGGCCGGGCGCTGTCTGGACCGTGAGCCGGAGGTGCAGAAGGTGGCCCGCGCGCTCAAGGATACCTCCCACTGCCTGTATCTGGGGCGCGGCATTCAGATGCCCATCGCCTACGAGGGCGCGCTCAAGCTGAAGGAAATCTCGTATATCCACGCCGAGGGCTACCCGGCCGGGGAGATGAAGCACGGCCCGATTGCGCTGATTGACGAGACCATGCCGGTGGTGGCGATTGCCACCCGCGATCCGTGGTACGAGAAGATGCTCAGTCAGGTGGAGCAGGCGAAGGCGCGCGGCGGGGTAGTGGTGGCGGTAGCTACCGACGGCGACCAATTGCTGCCGGGCAAGGCCGACCACATCCTGTGGGTGCCGGAGTGTCCGTGGTTGCTCGGGCCGGTGCTGACCGCTATCCCGCTGCAGTTGCTGGCCTATCACATTGCCGTGCTGCGCGGCTGCGACATAGACCAGCCGCGCAACCTGGCGAAGAGCGTGACCGTGGAGTGACAGCGGGCGAACTCCGCCGGCTCACGGCGGAGCCGGCGTCGGTGTCAATTGAAGGACCTTTATTTTGATGAACACGGTCGCGCCGAAGGGATTGCCCTCCGGGCTGCGGGCCTGCCAGCGGCTGACGTATTCGCCCGGCTCGGCCGGGGCGGTGAACAGCACCTGCAGGGTCGCCACGCCCCCGCTGCGGGCCGGGTACAGCGCCAGCTCCGCCGGCGCGCCCAGCGCCTCGCCGCTGATGTGCACCAGCCGGTAATCGCGGCCCCAGTCGCACAGGCCGGTGTTCTGCACGCTCCAGCGCTTGTCAATGGCTGCGCCGGGCGGAAACACGGTGCCATCCGGCACGGTCAGATCGCCGAGGAAGGTGGAGTCGTTGGTGCAGGGCAGGGTGACGCTCGGCGACGGCGTGAGCGTGGGAGGCGCCGGGGTGGCGGTCCCGGCCGGGGCGGGAGTGGTCGGGCCGGGCAGCGGCGTGGAGGGCGAGATCACGGTGATGGCCGGCGTCGGCGGGGGCGGCAGGGCCGCGGTTGGGGAAGCGCATCCGGCCAGCGCCAGCGGCAGCAGGACGATCAGCAGCGGTCGGGGCAGAGGCATGGCAGGATTATACCCGAATCAAAAAGCCCCCGGATGGGGGCTTTTTGCTGAGCGGGTGATGGGATTCGAACCCACGAAGTGCATGCTTGGGAAGCATGTGCCTTACCACTTGGCGACACCCGCGTGCATGCCTCCCTTCCGGGAGAGGTATTGCACTTGTCTGTGGGCCGTTTTTTCCGATTTACCATTTCGAGGCATGCCCTCGCCTGTTGCCCTGTTGTACTGCACATGCCTCCAGGCATGTGCTCGCCCGTAGTATAGCACGCCTGAGCAAAAAGGTATAGCCCCTTCAGGTCCGAGAATAGCATCGAAAGTAGTCGTTCGTCGGCCATGATGCTTTCCTTTTGAGACATATAGAAGGCACCCCGGCACCCTTACCGCGCGCGTCAGTCCTGGCCAGCGCATCAGCCGGGGCCGGCCAGAAAGCTGGCAGCGACCTCCACCCTGACCTGCCCGCCCGCCTCAGTTCCCTGTGAGGCCGGGCCTGGCGCAAGTTGCTTCACCAGCCTCTGCGCCTCTCCCTTCACCTCCGCGAACATCCTTCTCAACTGTTCCGCCCGCAGGTTCTGGAGCTGCTGGTAGTACGGGTCAGTTCGAGATGGGCGCAGGTCGCTCACGTCCACCAGCGTCAGCAATGGCGCAAAGGGATACCGGTGCCGGCGCAGGCCGGTGATGGCACCCTCGGTGAATTCCCACGGCAGAGTTTCGCCAAACATGCCGGGCCGCTGGCCGAGCGCCACTTCGATCAACGCGGCGTGGAGGAGTAACTGGCGGCCGTTCTCTTCCAGCGCCTTCCGCTCAGCCCGCTGGCGCTCTTCCTCCACCCGCTGGAGGCGCTGAATAATGCCCTCTATCTGCTGCTTCAAGGTGATAGTGGCCTGAGACACCGCTTCACCGGGCCACTCCGCGTTTTCTGCTGCGCCGGGGCCGTTCTGGATGTTTCCAATTCGGGAAACTGGCGCGGGCTGGTTGTGCGCGAGGGCAAGGATGGCCCGCGCCGGGAATTCCCCATTTGCGCTGAGCCGGAGGAAGCCACGGCGCTCCTCGGGCGATTTGTCCGGCGGCGGCACGGCGCGGAGCAGGGTCTCGAACAGGGCGTCGCCATAGGTCAGCAGGCGCACGGTGTCGGGGCGCTCGTCGAAAACGGCCCGGTTGAAGGTGACGAGGCTTTCGCGCCCTTCCCACTGGAGAGTGTATACATCGGGCAGAGTGGGGTGGGGGTGGAGGTAGGGTTTGAGAGCCTGTGAGGCGGTATACAAGGTCTCGATGTCCTTCAACGTGACCGGGGCCGAGGCGCCGGGCTTCGGGTCGCCGGTGTCGAGGTATTCGTCCAGCCGCAGGGTTTCAGTCTGCCGGGCGTCGTAGGCGGCGCGCAGTTCGTCAATCACTTTCTCCATCTGCCGGCGGCGCTCGTCGGCGGGCAGACGGAACGATGGCGCTGGTGGCGCTGCCCAGACCGGAGGCCTCCGGGAAGTACGGGGCGTCGCGCAGATACTGAAAGAGCAGGCGCTCTTTCTGCGGTACGGCCAGGAAGGGGCTGGCCGCGGGGACGCTGACTTGCTTGACCGGGGCGACCTCCAGCGGGTCGAAGGCCGGGGCGTGGTCGGGGCGGTAGGCAATCAGCCGGTCGCGGACGGCGCGGGGGATGTCCAGAACAATCCACGAGGGTTCCTCATCCCGCCACAAACTTTCAAAGCGGCGGATGATTTGTTGCAGGTGCGGCGGGCCGGGATCCCACGAGCGGAAGACGGCGAAGTCCTCATAGTTGTGAACCCACGCCTGTTCGCTCTCGTTGACGCTGCCGCTGAAGCCGACCTGATCTCCCTGCGGGTCGGTGAAGACGCCGGACTTGACGTGGGAATAGTCGTTGGAGACCGAGGCCGCGAGGGGACTGCCGTCCGGCCCGCGCGGCAGCACCACCCGGATGTCGAGCGTGCCTTCGGCCACCATCCACGCCAGGACAGTGAACCCTCGCTTTCTGGTGTCTTATTCTCTCACAACCTGCACGCCGGTCAGGAAGGGCGGCCGGTGCCGACCGGGCCGTAGCGGTGGCATCCCCATGCCACCGTCGCCGTCTGAACGATGACCGGCATGGGGATGCCGGTCCTACGGGATGCCGGTCCTACGGGATGCCGGTCCTACGGGATGC
>CAYZNA010000049.1:14563-15468 GCA_964478665.1 uncultured Anaerolineales bacterium | reverse complement strand
GTGACGTGCTCCCGGAAAATGGTGAGCATTCCGCCCGACCCGCTGCAGGGATCGCACACCGACAGCACGACGCCTTTCTTGCGCACGCGTTCCTCATCGCCCGCCAGCAGCAGGTCTACCATCAGATGCACCACGTCACGCGGGGTGAAGTGCTCGCCGGGGTTCTCGTTGAGCGCTTCGTTGAACTTGCGGATCAGTTCCTCGAAGATCGTCCCCATCGTGGGGTTGTCCACCCGGTCGGGGTGCAGGTCCACGTTCTTGAAGCGCTCCATCACCTGAAACAGGAGTCCCGCCTCGGCCAGTTTGCTGATGGTGTTGTCGAAGTCGAACTTCTCCAGCACCTCGCGCATGTTGGGGCTGAAGCCGGCGATGTAGTTGCGCAGGTTGGCGGCGAGGTGCGGCGCGTCGGCCAGCAGTTTGTCGAAGTCGTAGCGCGAGGTGTTGTAGAAGGCGAAGCCCGAGGCTGTTCGGAGATCCCGCTCGAGGTTCTCCAGCCCCCTACCCCGGAGTTCGGCCTGCCGCTTGAGCACTCGTTCCTTGGTGCCAGCCAGCACGCAGTCCAACCGCCGCAGCACGGTGAGCGGCAGGATTACATCCTGATACTTGCCGCGCTTGAAGGTATCGCGGATCAGGTCGGCGACGCCCCACAGGAAACTGACGATTTCGCTGTGATTCATTCAGTTCTTTTCCAGAAGGAGTGAGAGGGATGCCTCAACCCCTGCACGAAGAGGGGCTGGGGATTAGAGACCAGAGACTGGAGACTGCGTAATCTCTAATCTCCAATCTCCAGTCTCCAGTCTCCAATCTCTACTTCTTCACCCGCCGCACCAGTTCCAGAAACTCCTCCCACTCCTCGCGAAAGAAGTGCAGGGTAGCCAGGCCCAGCTCGAGGAGGTAGGTGGTTT
>CAYZNA010000049.1:0-14553 GCA_964478665.1 uncultured Anaerolineales bacterium | reverse complement strand
CGTCGGCTTTGTAGATCATGAAGTTGTCGGTTTCGGCGAGGGTGGTGGTTTTGATGTCGGGTTCGTCTTTCATGGAGACCTCTCTTCTTCTTCCGGCGGGGCGAGCAAACGAAGCAATTCCGCGATCAGTTCATCCGCCTCGGCCAGAGACTTGAGCACTTCTTCTCTTGTGAGTTCGCTTGCGCTCATACAACACCCGGCCCAATGCCACGATCTCTTCGGCGAACGGATCGCCCATTGCGAGTCGCGCCTCGATTTCCTGGCGGGTCACGACGAGCGGTGAGACTGCCGGGCGAAGTGTGAGATCGCGCAGGAGCATTCGGACGGCCACTCGCCGATCAATCGGGCGGTCGCTGGTTTGCTTCACGATCAGCAAATCCAGATCGCTATCCATGTCCGGCTGGCCGTAGGCATACGAACCAAAAAGCAGGATTCGTTCCGGCGCATAGCCTTCGACGATGCGCTGCACAATCAGGGCCAGTTTCTCGTTCAGTTCAGATTCTGAAAACGGGGCTTCCATGCTCGGAATTGTACGCCACGACGCGGGGCATGGCAAACTCAACCGTCCCCGGAAACGATAAGCGCCTCCAGCACCTTCTCCAATGCCAGCAGGCTTTCGCCGGAGTGGGCGCTTTCGTCCAGGCCGGGTACGGTGTAGCGCCGTTCGTAGGCGTTGGGTTCAAACTCGGGCCGGGCCAGCACTTCCCCCAGCGCAGCGGCCACGGCGGCGCGGCGGCCCGTACCCCACGCCCGCGCCTGCCGGGTCCAGAAGAGGGTGTACGAGTATGCCACGCGCGGCGGGTCCGCTGGCAGGGCCTCCGGGGCCGCGCGCCGGAGCAGTTTCTTCAGGGCGCTGGCGAAGGAGGTCATCGGGCCGGGGGTTTGCGCCGCCGCAAACGGGCCAGCAGTCCGGGGCGGGGGGCCGGAGCCGGGGCGGGCGGCGCCGGGGGGGCGGGGAACGGTTCCAGATCGAGGATCTTGCGATACAGGTAGCCTCCCCACAGCCGCAGGGTGGCAAGGGTCGGGGCCGCCAGCAGCAGTCCCAGCACGCCTGCCAGTGAGCCGCCGGCAACCGCGCCGACCAGCACGGCCAGCGGGTGCAGGTTGAGGCTGCGGCCAATGATGCGCGGCACCAGCACGTTGTTTTCCACCTGCTGCACAAGGATGTACATGGCCGCCACCGCCAGCGCAAACCAGAGCGGCGTAAGCCCCATCCAGTTGTTGCCCTGCACCAGGGCAACGGTCACCCCCGCCGCGCCGGACAACAACGGGCCAAAGATGGGGATGAATTCGGTGAAGGCGGCCAGCAGGCCGAGCGCCAGCGGGTAGCGCAGCCCCATGGCGGTGGACAGCACGGTCACCACGCTGCCGACAACCAGCCCCAGCACAAGCTGGCCGCGCAAGAAGGCGCTCCACACTCTGCCGGTGGCGCGCCCCAGGTGCTCGATGTCCGCGCGATAGGCCGGGGGCGCCAGGCCGGCGAGCACACCGCCAAACTCCGGCAGGTCGGCCAGCATGTAGTAGCCCAGCACCAGCACCAGCAGGAACAGCCCCACAAAAGAGGCCATGGCCGAGGCCACCGAGCCGATGAGCGCGCCAGTCTGGGAGATGGCCGGCTGGATGGCGTTGGTGAGTTGTTGCAGCACCGGCGAGAAATCTACCCGGCTGAGGTCAAGGGTGAACGGCCCGATTTGAAAGCTGCTCTGCGAAAGCTCTGCCAGCCGGGCCGGCAGGGTGACGGCAAAGGCGCGGATGCCGGCTGCCAGGCCCACCACCTGCTGGCCGATGACCACGCCCAGCCCGGTTGCCAGGCCCAGCAGCGCCAGAATCAGCAGCAAGTACACCAGCACGACCACCAGCCCGCGCGGCAGGCGGGTCCAGCGCGCCAGGGCCAGCACCGGTGGGTTGAGAATGTAGCTGAACATGAGCGCCAGCACCAGCGGGGCCAGCAAGTTGCTGAAGCGGTTGATGATCAGCGCCACAAAGCCGAGCAGCAAGACAGCAGCCACCAGGCGGGTGGACCATTTCCAACCGGGCGAACGGGGGGGGAGTGGCGTGTCCATAGGGTGTTTTCCGGGCCGGTCGTGATGCGGGCGCGAATTGCCCCTGATTGTATCCGGGGTTGCGCTGCAATTCAACTGCTCCGCTGCCCGGGAAGAAAAACGGGCAGGGTTGCCCCTGCCCGTCCGTCTGCGTGGTGTGGGGGCCGAGATAGCCCTCGGGTCGAGTGATCCCTGATGGGGATCAGCCGCGCCGGGGGCCGCGGCCCCCGCTGCCGCCCCTGCCCCGGTCGCCGCCAGGGCCGCGACCGCCGCTCCCGTCGCCGCCAGGGCCGCGACCGCCGCTCCCGCCCCGGCCCCGATCGCCGCCGTAGCCACCGCGGCCGCCGCCGGGGCCTCCACGACCTCCACCGCCGCTGCGGGCGCCGGAGGGTTTGCGATCGCGCTCAAGGGCTTCCTCGGCGGTCCAGCCTTCCAGCACAGCCTGGCGGCTGAGGCGCACCTTGCCGGCCGGGTCAATGTCTGTGACCATCACGGTCAGCTCATCGCCCACGCGGGCCACGTCCTCCACCCGCTCCACCCGGCCGGTATCCAGTTGCGAGATGTGCACCATGCCATCCTGGCCGGGCAGAATCTCGACAAAAGCGCCAAAGTCGGTGGTGCGCACCACGCGCCCGGTGTAGATGCGGCCCACCTCGGGCACTTCGGTCAGCCCGGCCACCATGTCACGGGCGCGGGCGGCGCTGGGGCCGTCGGCGGAGGCGATGAACACCGTGCCGTCGTCCTCGATGTCAATCTTGACCCCGGTATCCTCTTGAATCTTGCGGATGACCTTGCCGCCTGGCCCGATCACCGCGCCGATCTTCTCCGGGTCAATCTTGAGGGTGATGATGCGCGGGGCGAAGGGCGAGAGGTCGGGGCGCGGGGCAGGCAGACAGGCGTTGATCACGTTCAACACCTTGAGCCTGGCCTCCCGGGCCTGATCCAGCGCTTCGGCCATGATGCGGGGCGTGATGCCCTTGATCTTGATGTCCATCTGCAGGGCGGTGACGCCGCGCGTCGTCCCGGCCACCTTGAAGTCCATATCGCCCAGGTGGTCCTCCACGCCCTGAATATCGGTGAGGATGGCGTAGCGCCCGGCCGCGTCCATGATCAGGCCCATGGCGATGCCGGCCACCGGAGCGCTGATGGGCACGCCGGCATCCAGCAGGGCCAGAGCGGAGCCGCATACCGAGGCCATGCTGGTGGAGCCGTTGGAGGACAGCACCTCCGAGACGAGGCGCAGGGTGTACGGGAACTCGGATTCTGCCGGGAGGACCGGCAGCAGCGCGCGCTCGGCCAGCGCCCCGTGCCCCACCTCGCGGCGCGAGGAGCCGCGCAGCGGGCGGGTCTCGCCGGTGGAGAAGGGCGGGAAGTTGTAGTGGTGCATGTAGCGCTTCTCGTCGTCCGGGGCCAGGCCGTCCAGGGTCTGGGCATCGCGCGGGGTGCCGAGGGTGGCCAGCGTGAGCACCTGCGTCTCGCCGCGCGTGAACAGGCCGGAACCGTGGGCGCGCGGGCTGAGGCCGGCTTCGGCGGCCAGCGGGCGGATTTCCTGCGGGCCGCGCCCATCCGGGCGCAGGCCCCGGTTGAGAATGGCATCGCGCACCACTTCCTGTTCCAGATCGTGCAGAATGGCGAACAGGACGGCGGGCTTGACCGTGGTCTCTTCGACGAACACGATGCGGCCCGCTGGCGTTTCGACGCTCGGCGGTGGCAGGGCCACCGCCGGCTTCTGGGCGAAGGCGTTCATCACGTCGTTCTGAATGGCGTCGCGCAGGTCGGCGCGGGCCTGCTTGTCCATCGGGCGGGCAAGCGTCAGAAAACGGTCGCCGACGATTTCGCGCGCACGCGCCTCTACTTCGGGCGGGTAGGTGAAGCGCAGATAGTCGCTCTTGGGCTTGCCCGCTGCGGCGGCCATTTCGCGCTGGAGTTGGATGAGTGGCTGGATGGCCTGATGCGCCTTTTCCAGCGCCTCCACCAGCAGGGGTTCGGCAGCCTCGTCTGCGCCGCACTCCACCATCATGATGGCGTCGGCGGTGCCGGCCACGCGCAGGTCAAGGCTGGAGCGTTCCAAATCGGCATACGTGGGGTTGACCACGAACTGGCCGTCCACGTACCCGATGCGCACCGCCGCTACCGGGCCGAGGAAGGGCGTGTCCGAAATGGTGAGCGCCGCCGAGGCCGCCGTAATGGCCAGCACGTCCAGCGGGTTCTCGCCGTCGGAGGAGAGCGAGGTGATGATCACCTGAACGTCGTTGCGCAGGTCTTTGGGGAAGAGCGGGCGCAGCGGGCGGTCGGTCAGCCGGGCCACGAGGATGGCCGCCTCGCTGGGCCGGCCTTCGCGCCGGAAGAAGGAGCCGGGGATGCGCCCGCCGGCGTACAGTTTTTCTTCGTAGTCCACGGTCAGGGGGAAGAAGTCTATCCCTTCGCGGGGGGTCTTGCTCATGGTTGCGGTGGCGAGCAGCACAGTGTCGCCGAGGCGGATGGTGACGGCGCCACCGGCCAGCAGGGCCAGTTTGCCGGTTTCGATCGTGATGGTCTTGCCCCTCACGACCGTGCTGAATTGTCTTGCTTGTGGCATGTAGTTAAAACCTCCAGGAGCTGCGCGCCTTGCGCAGCCGGGCTGGCCGGCCCGCGGAGGTCAGGGACTGGAAACCGGCTGCCAGCCCGTGGCTGGTAGCCCCTCTCCAATTCCTGACGGCAGGGACCGGCCCGTGAAACTCAAACGACGGCTGCCGGGCAGTCTGCATTGAACGGCAGGCGTCGAAGTAGGTTGTGGTTGAAATTGTAGTCGTTTGGCACGCTGGCGCAAGCCGGTGGGCAGACTGCTTCCACGCTCCGTCATGCCCGCGCAAACGGGCATCCACCAGCGGCAGGCGCCGTGCGCCAACCCCGCCGGCCAGAAAAGAAAAGCGAGTAGTGGGCGGTGCTGCTGCCAACTACTCGCCGGAGGGGGCTGCATTACTTGCGACGCAGGCCCAGAGCGTCGGTCAACTCGATATACTTCTGCGGGTTCTTTCTACTCAAGTACGTCAGGTGGCGGCGGCGCTGGCCGACCAGCTTCAACAGTCCTCGCCGGGAGGCCTCATCCTTCTTGTGCGCCCGCAGATGGTCGGTCAACTGCGTGATGCGCGTGGTAAGGATGGCGATTTGCACCTCCGGCGAGCCGGTGTCGCCCGCCCGGCGCTGAAACTTGCCTATGACTTCGATCTTCTGTTCTGGTTTGATGCTCACGACTTCTGCCCTCCTTTTTGGCAGGTCACCCGGCGCCGAGCCTGAGCCAGGGCGCTGGTCTAGTCATCTACGGCACGATGGCCGGGGTGGATTATACCATAGTCAGTAGACCGCAATGGCGATGAGGAGCAGCGTGTGCGCCCAAAGGTTGTCAGAAGAATCCCCGCAATTGGGGTGTGCGGGCGGGGGTACCCCCGCCCGCACACTCCAATTGCGGAACACCTCGCTGGCATGTTTGCGTGCACACGGAGCAGCCCCGATGAGTGAGCAGGGCGAAGGCTAACTGCCGCCGCGCAGCAGCGCTGCCAGCGCCTCGCGGGATTGCTGGTCGAGGGCGGGCAACACCTGCTCGATCAGGCGGGCGGTGGCGCGGGCGCCGCCCCGGGCGTGGTCGCGCAGAAAGCGGCGCACTTCCGCCGGGCTGCGCTCTGCCAGGGCGCGCAGAACCAGGGCGGCCACCTTGCGCACCTCCGGCTCGGGGTCGGCCATCACTGCGCGCAGCACGTTCAGCGCGCCCGGCGTCACATCGGCGCTGCGGTCCTCGGCCAGCGGCAGCACGGCCGCCAGGGCAAAGCGGCGGGTCCACTTCTCGGGGGATTCGGCCCATCCTCGCACCACCTCCAGATAGCGGCCCGGGTTGAGGCGCACCAGCGGCGCGCAGCCCTCGCGCGCCAGCCCGTCGCTGAGTTGCTGGTAGTTGGCCCCCGGCAGCCAGGCCTCGAGGCGTTTGAGGGCCTCGCCTGGCAGGGCCGGCGCCGCCATGCCCAGCAGTTGCGCCGCGACCAGTTGCTCCTCAAAGATGGGCGTGGTCCACAGCCGGTCGGCTGCCGCCAGGGCAGCCTCCGGGGCGGCCACGGCCGCATCGTACAGCGCCGCGCGGATGGCGCGCAGCACCACCGGCGGGGTTTGATAGCTGTGCTGCGGGCGGGCCGACATCAGTTCCACGCCCGGGCGATAGGCGCGGTTGGAGGTCTCGTCCAGAATCTGGCGCAGGACGGTCCGCAGGGCGCGCGGCTGGCCGAGCAGCGGGGCCAGGGCGGCGGTCTGGCGTTGCAGGCGGGGGAGGTCGAGGGCGGGCATGCGGGAGTCAGCGCGACGGCTTGAGTGATTTCTGATAGTCGGCGACGGCGCGGCGGGTGGTATACCAAATCCGGCCACGTTTGATCACCTCGAGCCGCCCGCGCCGCGCCAGCAAACTCAGATATTCCTGACTATACGGCGTATCTTCGGCGGCTTGCGCCAGCGGAATCCATTCGTCGCCGGGCGCGGGCCGTTTGGCGCGGGGCGTGCCGGCCTCCAGATACAGTGTGAGGCTGCGTTCCACCGCCCGACCGACGGAATTAACCAACGGCGCCGGCCGGTCGGCGTCAGCCTGCATGAGCACGCGATAGTATTGCCGGCGATTGACGCGCAGAATCACCACCGGAGGATACCCGGCTCGAAAGAGGATCAGATTCATTACCAGCCGGGCGGTGCGCCCGTTGCCGTCCACGAACGGGTGAATGGCGACCAGACCAATTGATGGTGCGCCAACGCCGCGAGTTCCACCGGGTGCAGGTGCGGCTCGGATTCTCTCAGCCACGCTTCCCAATCCGTCATGCGCTGCGGAACTTCCCACGCCTCCGGCGGGGTATGGGTCGCGCCGGCGATATGCACCGGGATCTGGCGATATTGCCCGGCGTTCCGGTCGTCTATCTGTGTGAGCACCAACTTGTGAATCTGGCGCACGTGGAAGGGCGTGAGGGGCGCGGCTTGCCCGGCCAGACCCTCCACGTACGTGATGGCCTCGCGATGGTTGATCACTTCGAAATGCTCGCGCAGTGATTTCCCGCCGATGGTCAGCCCGGTTTCGAGGATGAGTTGCGTCTCGCGCAGGGTGAGGGTGCTGCCCTCGATGGCATTGGAGTTGTAAATCCACTCGAGCGTGAGCTGCTCTTTGAGCGGCCAGACGACGCGGGGGGCAGAGGGCGCAGGGACTCGAGTCTGGCTTTCTTCTCGTTCAAGCGGCGCAGCAGGCGCGGGTCGAGCATGGGGACCTCGGGCGGATAGTATCGGTATCGGATAGCCGCTATTATCGCACATCCGATACCGATACGCGGAGCCGGCCCGGCGTCATGGGGCCAGACCTGCCATGCGCTTGCATTCCACGCCCATGCCGGGGCTGTGCTGGATCAGAAGCAGGTCCATGGATCATGCGAATCCCGCACACGAAGCGGGAATTTCGTGGTACCGGGCGGGTGACGGTTGAAAAACCGTCGTCTGGCGCGCGGCGGTCTGGCGTTGCAGGCGGGGGAGGTCGAGGGCGGGCATGGGAGGGGTACACTCCGCTTCGCCATCCGGCACAGGGTAGCGCAGCCTATGGATTGCGAGGAGAGAGGAGCGCACGCAGGCGGGCGAGGTCAATCGCCGGCTCGCCGCGCGCCGCCAATGCAATGCCGGCCCGGACAGATTTCTCAGCGAGAGTCTGAACGATCCGTCCCGGCAGGGTGAGCACGTCAACGCGCGTCACGAGGTAAGCAGCGATTGCCACGTCACTCAGGAGGTAAGCCGCCAACCTTTCTTCGCACGCGGCCAGATCGGCGGGGGTCAACCGCCCGACGGCGCGACGGATGAGGCCCTGCTCGAGGGTCAGCAACCGGCCGCGCACCAAAGAGGGATAGCGAAGCCCTGCGGAGGCCCAATCGGTAAGAACATGGTCGTAGGGGCCGGCCTTTGCAACCTGCGAACTGATTCCGGCCGCCACCACATCGGGTCGGGCGAGGTTGTAGGCGTCACTGCTAACAACAACCGCCGGGCGAACTTTGCCGCCAGTCAGGTCGCTGTAGTCATAGGGCACGGCGATGACATCACCGCGCCGGTAGGGCATCATTCACTTCGGGCGCGGCGACCATCCAATGGTCCGGCATGGCCTCCCAGTCCTCGCGCATCGCGCCGACCGAGAACCAGTAATCGGCGAGCGCCGGCGTATCGTCAAGGCCAAAATATAGATCGAGCGCTTGCTCGACCACTGCTTCATCGGTCAGGCCGCGCGCTTTCGCAAACACGCGCAGTTTCTGGACGATGTCATCGGCCAGCGCCAGCCGGACTTCAACGGTCGCTATTGTCATCTTGCCTCCCTCCACGCTTTCATTTTAACCCACTTTCCTTCCCTTCGGCAACTATGTCGACTCAAGTGTGCACGCAAAGGCTGTCAGAAGAAGCTCCGCAATTGGGCTAGTACGCCTTCGCGAAAAGTGCCTTTTCGGCGGCCGGCCCGCCGCAGTGGATGCACTTACCCTCGCCGCCGGGCTGGTCAAGGGGGATGCAGCGGGTGGTGGCCTTTGTCTCGGTTTTGATTTCAGCTTCGCACTCGGCCCGGCCGCACCACCACGAGTAGGCCCAGCCGCTCTCCACCGCCTGGCGGAACTCGGCGTAGTCGCGCGGGTCGTGGGTGTTGGCCTGGCGGAAGGCCAGCGCACGGTCGTACAGGGCGGACTGGATCTCGGCCAGCGCAGCCTCCACCCGTTCCGCCAACCCCTGCTGCGGGACGAAGGACTTGCCCTCGCGGCCGGGGCGGTCGCGCCGGGCGAGGGCGACGGTGCCCTTCTGCACGTCCCTGGGCCCGATCTCGACCCGCAACGGCACGCCGCGCATCTCCCAATCGTGGAACTTGAAGCCGGGGGTCAGGCCGTCGCGGTCGTCCACTTTGAGGCGTACGCCGGCCGCCAGCAGCGCCCGGCGCACCTGCTCCACGGCCTCCATCACCGGGCCGCGCTCGTCGTCGTTCTTGTAGATGGGAACAATGACCACTTGCAGCGGCGCGAGGCGCGGCGGCATGGCCAGCCCCTGATCGTCGCCGTGCACCATGATGATGGCGCCAATGAAGCGGGTGGACAGCCCCCACGAGGTGGTCCAGCAGTGCTGCAAGTTGTTGGTCGGGTCCAGGTATTTGATCTCGAAGGCCTTTGCGAAGTTCTGCCCCAGGTTGTGGGAGGTGCCGGCCTGCAGCGCTCTGGTGTCGCCCATCATGGCCTCGATGGAATACGAGCGCAGCGCGCCGGCGAACTTCTCGCTTTCACTCTTGCGGCCGGGCACGACCGGGATGGCGGCCTCGTTCACGGCGAAGTCGGTGTAGGCGTTGTGCAGAATCCACAGGGCTTCCTCTTCGGCCTGATCGTGGGTGGCGTAGGCGCAATGGCCCTCCTGCCAATAGAACTCGGTGGTGCGCAGGAAGAGCTTTGTGCGCAGCTCCCAGCGCACCACGCTGTTCCACAGGTTGAGCCGCAGGGGCAGGTCGCGGTAAGATTTGATCCACTTTTCCCACATGTGGCCGATGATGGTCTCGGAGGTGGGGCGGACCACCAGCGGCTCTTCCAGCGTCTGGCCGCCGCCGATGGTGACCACCGCCAGCTCGGGCGAGAAGCCCTCCACGTGCTGTTTTTCCTTTTCCAGAAACGACTTCGGGATGAAGAGCGGGAAGGCGGCGTTCTCAGCGCCCATCAGCTTGAAGCGCCGGTCAAGGGCGGCCTGGATGTTCTCCCACAGCGCCCAGCCGTAGGGGCGCACCACCATGCAGCCGCGCACCGGGGCGTAGTCGGCCAGTTCGGCGCGCAGCACCAGTTGGTTGTACCATTCGGAAAAGTCTTCGGATCGGGAGGGCAATCTGGGTTCTGCCATGAGTTGGTGGGTCTCCAGCGGGTTGGCTTAAGGGGCAAGCGGCAAGTTGGAAACTTGCCCTACGGGGTAAGGCGTCTATTCGATGAACTGGCGGGGGGCATCGGGATGGGGCGCATCGGGATGGGGCGCATCGGGATGGGGCGCATCGGGATGGGGCGCATGGGGATGCGTTCCCTACGTAGGGAACGCATCCCCATGCGTTCCCCCGAAATATTGAGATGATACCTGGCGGGGCGCATCGGGATGGGGCGCATCGGGATGGGGCGCATCGGGATGGGCCCCCTGCGGGTGGCGCGGACAGTCGTCGAGCGCCCCGGTGACGGGGCGCGCTGCGGCAGCCACGTCGGGCACCAGGGTAACCAGCCCGCGGTCGGTCTCGCGGATGTAGCTCTGCGAGGCGCGCAGGAAGGCCTGGAAGGTATCGGCCCACAGCGGGCCAACCAGCACCAGCGGTTTAGCCGGGATCTCGCGGGTCTGCATCAGGCTCCACGTGAGGGCGATTTCTGAGAGGGTGCCCACCCCACCGGGCAGGGAAATGGCGGCGTGGCAGTGCTCCACCAGATGATACAGGCGCTCGCGCAGGGTGGGATACTTGATTTCCTCTTTGACCCAGGGGTTGGCCCCGGTCTTGCGCCAGCGTTCGATGGCCTCGCAAGTGACGCCGATCACGTGGCCCCCGGCCTCAGCCGCGCCCCGGCTGGCGGCCTCCATGGTTCCCATGTAGCCCCCGGTGGCGACGGCGTAGCCGGCCCGAGCAAGCAGCCCGCCCAACCGGCGGGCCTGCTCGTAGGCCGCGGTTCCCGGCATGGGGCTGGAGCCGCCAAAGACGGAGATGATTTTGAGCATGGGAAGTTGTCCTCCTGTCACAGCCGCCGGGCGACCGCCTGCTGCACCGGCAGCAGCCAGACCTCTCGCAGCAGGTCGGCGCGGGCCTCGATCAGCGCCGAAGGGGAGGCTGCCAGCACGTCCAGCCACTCCTGCAAGAAGCGCCACATGAGGGCGTGGTCCCACAGCAGGCTCCAGCTTTCATCGTCGGGGGCGTGGCCCAGCCGGGCGGCGATTTCGGCGCGGTAGGCGGCCTGAAGTTCGCCGGGCGCCAGCGGCAGGGGCGAGAACCACCAGCGGCTGCTGCTGCACAGCACTACCAGATCGAGCAGGCCCGGCCCCACGCTGGCGAATTGCCAATCATACACCAGCAGCCGGCCGTCCGGCAGGCGGAAGATGTTTCCCGGCCAGAATTCGCCGTGGAGCAGGGTCTGGGGGGCCGCACGCAGCGGCGCCGCCACCTGCTCGGCGCCGCTGATCATGGCCCCAATCATTTGCAGCCACTCGGCGGATGCGGTGAGGGTGTGGGGCTGATCCTCCACCACGATGTGCTCCAGCGCGTTGGCGGCGGCTATGACGTGGATCTCGAAATCCGAGGAGAGCGGGCGCCCCAGCCAGGTGTAGAAGCCGAGGTCCTCACCCAGGTCCCAGAAGCGTTCGTGCAGCCGGGCCAGCGCCCGGGCGGCGGCCAGATTGTGGTCGGCGGTCCAGTCCTCCGGGGTCAGGCTGCCGGCGACGTGCTCGAGAATCAACCACTTGCCCGCCGGGTCAGCGGCGATCAGGCGTGGGGTGGCCAGCGGAATCTGGGAGGCAAGGTACTGGTACAGCCCGGCCTCGCGGCGCCCTACCCCGGCCAGCCCGGCGCGGGTGACGCCGCCGGGTTCTTTGACTACGAGTTGCACCGTCTGCTGCTCGCCCGCGGCGCTGACGTGGGCGCGCAGGCCGCGCACGACGCCCAGCGAGGGGCGCTGGCGCTCCAGGGGGAATTCGGTGCAGTCTTCCACCTGCAGGCCGGTATGGCCGGTGTAGCGGCGCAGTCCGGCGGTCAGTTGGGCGACGGAGAAGGGCCAGGCGGTGGACATGGGGCGGTGGGGAGCGGGGAACGCGGTCGGGGCGGGGTAAAGGCTCCCGCAGCAGATTCGGGTTGTCAGGAGGACTCGTTGCGGTTCCCCGGCGGGGATTCGGGTGGGGCGGGGGAGGCAGTCCCCGGCGGGGAATCGGCCCCGGATTCCAACCCAGGAGTCCCCGCAGTCTTCTGGTCGAGGATATCCAGCAGTTGTTCGGCGGCCTGCTCCGGGGGCTGGAGCTGGCTCTGGCCGCTTTCGATCAGGTAGTGCTGGTGGTCCATGGCCCACAGGTACAGGTCGGCTTCGGTGTTGTGGGGGAATTCCTCCAGAATCTGGCTGCGGCGGATGACGCCCACCACCGGCAGGTAAACGGCTTCGTGCCAGTGGCGCACGGCCTCTGCATCGGTGATGTCGCGGCGGTTTTCCAGCCCCATGAAGTATTTGTGGACGGCGATATGCTCCAGCAGCCGTCCATAGCCGCCCAGAATGGTCAGTTCGATGCTGGCGCCGGGGCAGCAGCGGTCGAGCACGGTGCGTTCGAGGAATTCGACTTTCTCGCCCATGCGTTCGAGATCGGAAGCCAGCAAGTCGGGTGTAACCGGGACTTTGACGGCGCACTCGCGCACTTCGGCGTCAATATACTGCTGGCCGAGGTCGCGGGCCACCGAGACGCGGTGGTTGCCGTCAACGACGAAGTATACCTCGCCCACTTTGTAGAGCAGCACCGGGGGCAGGCTGAGGTCCTGGTACCAGGCGCGGGAGATGCTGCGCCAGCGGCCGGCAGTGTGAGACTGGGTGGGGAGGAACTCGCGGTCGAAGTCGCGGTAGCGGTCCACGCTGCCGACGATCTGGGTCAGGGGGACGGCCTGCACGCCGCGATAGATGGGACCGCCGAGGCGCAGCTTCTGGTTGACGTCTTGAAAGGCCAGCAGTTGGTTGGGGCGGCCGTGTAGCAGGGCCAGCAGGCCGCGGAAGAAGGCGCGGCGGCGGGCGGAGGCGTAGTCGCGGGCCACGCGGGCTTCGAGGTCAGCGGAGGGGAGCATGGTTGATCTGGATTACCTGATAGGGGTAGACGTTGATCACGTCGGTGGCGGCGTAGCGGGTGTGGGTGACCTGGGCCGGCGACCAGACGTGGGAATGCCCGTGGAGCAGGTAACGGGGCTTGAAGCGGCGCATGAAGGGCAAGAAGGCTTCGAAGCCGGTGTGAGCCAGGTCGCCGGCGTCGTGGATGCCGCGCGGCGGGGCGTGGGTAATGAGCATATCCAGCGGGCGGCCGCAGCGCAGCCAGTTGCGCAGCAGGGCTGGCAGCAGGCGGTTGAGTCGCCAGCGCATTTCGGCCTGGGTGTACTGGTGCTCGCCATCGGGTTTGTATCTAAGGCTGCCGCCCACGCCGGCCAGCAGCAGGCCGCCCTCGCAGGCCACGCGCCCATCCAGGTCGAAGCAGCCCTCGGCGCGGTGCACGATGCGGCCATCGCTCATGTACTGCTCTTTGTGATCGTGGTTGCCGGGCACGTAGTAGAGCGGTTTGTTGAGCACGGTAACCACGAATTCAAGGTAGTAGAAGGGCAAATCGCCGCAGCCCAGCACAAGGTCCACATCGGCGAAGTGTTGCTTGAGGCCGGGGCCGTAGATCAGGTCTACTACCTCGTCGCTGAGGGCCAGAATCTTCACCGCCCCTCCCCGCCGGCGCGCCGGGGTGGGGGTGGGCGGTCCCCGGCGGGCGCGGCCTCGCTGGCGGCCAGCGCCCAGAGCAGGCCGGTGAGCGAGAGGCCGTCCCGGATCTGGCCGTCGATCAGCATGGCTTTGACTTCGGCGCGCGAGAACCAGCGCAGGCCAAGGGTTTCGTTGGGGTCCACACGGGTAGTGACCGGGTGCACGCCGCGAGCGAGCGTGACGTGGAAGACCTGATTGCTGGAGCCGTTGGTGGGGTGATAGCGCCCGAGGGCCTGCAGTTCAAGCGCCTCGCATCCGGTTTCTTCGAGCAGTTCTCGGCGGGCGGTTTGTTCCACGCTTTCGCCCGGCTCGGCGGCCCCGGCCGGGATCTCCCAGCCACGGGTGTCGGTCTGGAAGCGGTAATGGTCAATCAGCAGCAGACGGCCATCAGCACCGAAGGGCACCACGCCGACCGCCGGGCGCGGGAAGGTGATTACGTGATGGTCGGGGATGCGGCTGCCATCCGGCAGGCGCACGTCCCATTGTTCCAGATTCATCCAGCGGCTGGCGTGGAGCACTTTCTTGCCCAGCACCTGCCAGCCCGCCCCGGCTCCGCCGGTCGGGCCGGGGGGGCGATCACCATTCTCGGCCATAGTTTATCCGCAGTTTGTCCAGTACCGCGCCTTCCAGATCAATGTTGCTGAGAGAGGCCAGTTGGAGTAAATATAGCATCACATCGGCAAGCTCGCTGGCCAGCGCGGCGCGGTCCACCTCGCGGGCCGGGGCGGCGCCGCCCTCCCACTGAAAGTGCTCCAGCACTTCGGCGGCTTCCAGCGCCAGCGAGACGGCAAGGTTGCGCGGAAGCTGCGGGCGGGGGCTGTCTGCATTGTACCAGCCTCTGGAGGCGACGAAGCGGTGCATTTCGGCGGTGAGGTCTTTGAGGTCCATGGGGGACGGGGGCGTGGAGGGTGGGGGGTGGAGCGTGGAGGGTGAAGCGTGCAACGTGAAGCGTGAGGGATCACGTCCCACGTTTCACGTTTCAAGTTGTGAGGGACGGGGCTGGCACTCAGGCGGGCGCG